>JBOFDD010000272.1:0-29033 GCA_051646645.1 Bacteroidales bacterium
ATCTCCTGACCTTTCGCTTCAATCAGATTGTCGATTTCATTTACTACAATCTCCTGCTTTTTCTTTTTCACAAATCCACTGAATGGATTCTTAAATACATTTTTCATGCGCTTAGTTTTTGAATTACGCAGGCAAAGAAATAGCCCAGGTCAGCCAATATCTGTCTGAGGTGAAAAGAATATTCAGAAATCTTGATTTTTTCTTCGGATTTATTTGAATTCGTCAAAGCATATATGCGATAACATAAAAACATCCCTAAAAACATGGTTGTTTTGATTAAAATATAGCAATATAAATATATATTTGAATAATATTTTTTTATACGTTTGTAATTCAATTAGGCTTAGTTCAGCCGAAACGAAAGACTCATGGAAAAAACCAGGAAACAGGAAAATACATTTCTACAAAATATCGACAATCTATTGAAAGCTAGTTTTGCAAAGGATAAGGTTCAAAACACCTTTGCAAACAATGTTCTCATTCCCATTCTTATGTTCATAAAAGATTTCATTAAAGATAGTTTCTCGATACAAGCAGCAGGACTAGCCTATAATTCTCTGCTGGCAATAATTCCTACATTAGCCGTAATATTTGCCATATCAGAAGGATTTAATATTTCAGATATACTTAAGCAAGAATTATATTATGCCTTTCCGGGGCAAGAAGATTTTCTGAATAAGGCTTTTGTATTTGTAAACAGCTATCTGGATGAAAGTCGAAACGGCCTCTTTCTCGGTATAGGTCTGTTATTCTTACTTTGGACTGTCATCTCACTAATACGAAATATTGAAAATACGTTTAATCAGATATACAATATCCGGGAATCCCGGAGCGTTGCTAAGCAAATTACACACTATCTGGCGATGGTAGTCCTAATTCCGGTATTCATCGTTTTATCCAGTGGATTAAGTGTCTTTATTGTCTCCTATGTAGACAACTGTATCTTATCTAATTATTTGTCGCCAATGGTGAAAGGCTTCAGCGAATTATCGTCATTCGGGTTCATTCTTCTAAGCTTTCTGTTTGTTTACAAAGTCCTCCCAAATAAAGAAATTAAATTCTGGGACGTCCTGATTCCGGCAATACTCGCCGCCGCTTTCTTTCAGGTATTTCAACTTATCTATATAAGCGGTCAGATCTGGGTGGGAAAATACAATGCAATATACGGAAGCTTCGCCGCAATCCCTTTATTACTACTCTGGCTACAGGTTTCGTGGACTATTTGTATTTACGGTGCCAAACTAGCTTATAATATCGAAACCAGCAGAACCTTCCGACTGGAAGAGGATAAAGAAAATATATCCTTGCTTGACAAAGAGTTCCTAACCTTCCTTATCATGTATCTGATCAAAGATGATTTCAAAAACAGAAAATTCACAAAGGTAGAAACTCTCTCTCAGCAAATCGGACTCACTCAAAAGCTTGTACAGGAAATTTTGGACGACCTCCAACTTTCAGGCCTTGTTAATAGGGTCATTTCGGGCAAGAAAAGAGGTTATCAACCTGCGTTCGATCCATCTGATATGACTTATTCAAAGATCGTAGAATGTTTGCATTCTACGGAACTTCATCCATCTATAGAAAAATTAGCGTCCAAATATCCGTTCATCCTTCAGTTTATCAATGAAAAACAATTATGGATTAAAGGGTATGAGGAGGAAGTATAACATAATAATAAAAGACTATGAACAAAACAACTAAGAGCTATTGTGCTACAATTGAAAACTCGTTCAATTTATCTGAAAAGTTTTTATTACCTACAGCTTTAGCAGAAGTTACTACAGAAAGAAATAGACTATTATCAATATTAAAATCAGATGCAAATATAAAAATGCCAATTATCGGTGATTTTAGCGCTGGCAAAACATCTTTAATAAATACATATATTGATCGTCAAAATCTTTTACCTGTAGATATAACTCCAGAAACTGCGGTTGCATATGAACTGTATTACTCGGATAATGAATATGTTGAGTTATTTCGATCAAATAATCCTATAAAGAAATGTGATTTACAGGATATTAAGAAACTAGCTGTAGAACCTGGAGATATAGCTAAAGTATATATTAATTCAACTGCTATAAAACGACTAAATGAACGAGGAATTGTCTTAGTAGATATGCCGGGTATAGACTCTGGTATACAGGCACATAATGATGCTATACTTAATTATATCGACAAAGGATCAGTTTTTATTATGATGATGGATATTGAACAAGGAACAAGGAACAATGAGACAATCATCATTATCGTTCATGCAAGAACTGATGAAATATAATTTAAAACCAGCTGTGCTTCTATCTAAAACAGATAAAAAACCAGTAGAGGAAGTTCTTAACGTCAAAAATTACGTATCATACCAGATTCAAAAATCATTGGGTGAATCTACTTATATTGGATGCATATCATCCGCAGATAGAAATATAACGGACTTTAATACTTTTATTGATTCAATTGAATGTGATGTTTTAGTCAAACAAAAGTATGGTCAAATGATTAAATCTTTTGTGAGCTTACAAATAATAAGTATTGGAACAAATCTAGATGTATTGGGATTAAAAGTTCAAAATATCACTCAAAAGATTAAAGAATTGGAGCTTTTAAAAGAAAAAATAACAAAAGATATTTCAGGAAATATACCAAATGCCGATACGCCAGAAAAATCAACTCAAGACATTTTAGGAAATGTCAAGGACGAGCTGTTTCTAAATGCCGAATCTATCGCAAAAATGATTGTAAACAAACAAAGTGCAAATGAAATTAATGCGCAAATTTTGAATATAATCAGACCCGTATTTATTAACTCTTTCCAAGAAGAGGCTGAACAATATGCATCTGCATTAAATACAGTTATAGACGGAATTTCAAAAGACACTCTTAATAATCTAGAAATAACAGGTAATTTTATTGATTCAATTGTTGACTCAATGCGCGAAGATATAGTAGGTGTTATTCGTATGGCAGGAGAAGCATTAACACGATTAGGAAATCCAATCGTAAAAATATTAGGATATTTTGTCATACTACTTGGCGATGCTATTCCTTCTTTTATTAAATGGATTTTTGGGAAAAGCAATAGTCAACTCATTGAAGAGGTTAGTTGCAAATTAAAGGAAAAAACAATAAATGAGTTATGTGAAAAATTAAGACCAGAGATTTTCACAAAGGTTGTAGCTCAACAAAAAATCATACGAGAAAATATAGAACTGAATATTTCGAACTCGATTAAAAATCTAACTGAATCTTTAAATTTATCTTTAGTCGAACAAGACAAAGCGGACTTAAACAGTAAAATAGATGAAATGAAAACTTGTATTAATAAATTGTATGGCTTAACAGAGGAGATGTAACTCATGAGTAGATTTAAGAAGAGTGCCGATAGAAGTGAAGTGGCTAAGACTATTTTAAAACGAAATATTTATGAAAACACTGAGAAAGTCTTAGAGCTTGTTGCTAAAATATGTACTGCATCAGTTAATTCTAAAAGAGATGAAATTTATTCTGATTTTTGGAATTATATTTCAGAAATAAAGCATAAAGGAATTCAGCAGTTGCAATATATAATAGAAAACAGGTCTGAATTCTCTAATTTTGATTTTTTGTATGATTTGGAAGATCTTTATATAAAGCTATTATTAGAAGCTGAAGTTCATGAAAATACGGAGCATACACAGATCGTTGTCGCCGGAGGGTTTAGTGCAGGTAAATCAACCCTAATAAACACTTTAATCGGGAGAAAAAATTTACTTCCGACAGATATTGACCCAGTTTCTGTAATACCAACCTATCTGTTTTGTTTTAAGAATTATACAGATATAAGCATTAAAGGGGTTAGTATTAAGAATGCTCTTATCGATTTAGATGAAAATGTTTTACAATGCATTCGGCACTCTTCAAAATCTAATATTTATCTTTCTTCAGTACTTACAAAAATTTTGATTAATCTACAATCTACTCTGTTAGATAAACTAGTCTTTATAGACACTCCTGGTTGGAATAATTCAGATAAAATTAATGCTTTTAATGGATTGACTGATAAAGATTCGGCATTGAATGCAATATCTGAAGGAAATATTCTATTCTGGATCGTTGATATTGAAAATGGAACTTTGTCTAAAACAGATTTATATATAATAGAAAAGTTTGATGGTGACGGTATCGTTATCTTTTTGAATAAAGCAGATAAAAAAGAAGAAAAAGAAATTATATATATAGCAGACCATATTGCGAAAGCTCTTAATCTTAATAAAAATACCAAAGATCCAAAATCTAAAATAATCGATATTGTGGCATTTTCGAGTATCGATGAAAGCAAATTGATCCGTTATTCTTATTTTGATCATGATCTTAAATCGTTGTTTGGATCAGTACGAAAGAAAGGAAATGGTATTAGAGTATTAAATTTCATATTGGATCAAATAATTGAATTATTTGACGCTGAAATAGATTCTATTACATCCAAGCTTAACAGTCTAAGTATGAAGCGAAATGACTATATTGACAGAACTAACGCAGCATACAAGAGAAAAATAAACAAAAAGCAACATTTTGAAGATACAATAGCTAAAATTAAAGATTGTCTATTGAATTCTTACGATGAGATTCTTAGTGCGACTAATCAATTAAACACATTTACTACTGATTTATACTCAGTATCACAAAAAGGTATTTCTAATGCTTTATCATGGAATAATTCTCGCTGGTCGTCTTCTTCAGATTTACAAAATATACTCAATAAAACAGAGATAAGATTAAAGTATATTATTAAACAAACAGATAGTATATCTTTTGAATATATCAATCGAAAAGATAGGATCGAATTATTCACAGAATTAAAAGATATTATAATTAATATAATTAAGGAAAGTGATCAAATATATGAAGATGCTTCCGAAGACTTTAATGCATTAAATGATAAAATTAACTTTTATGATATGTATTTAGATCAGATGCGTAAATTTAAGGAGAACTGCATTACATATTTTAAGTCGTCTATAGACTATATTATTAACACTAAAACAGAGGATATAAAAAAATCGCCGGTTTATGCTCATTATAAAACCGATCTAAACTTATTTAACATAATAAAAAACAACGATGAAAAATCATTTTATCATTGTTTAGCTGAAGGAATTGACATGAATACTGTGAATAATGAGGGTTGTAATCCATTAACATATGCTATTAAGTGTGGGTCGTATGAAATTGTATCAATACTTTTAAAATCAGGAGCAGATGTTAATCATTTTGATGCAAATGGGCTTAACGCCTTTCATACAGCTGTATTGTATAAGTATGAAGGATTATGTCGTAAAATCCTTCAAGAAAACTGTTCATTACCTGAAATAAAGACTCAATCGGAGAAAGAGCTATCAGATATAGCTCAAGAACTAAAATATGGAGATTGGATCATGAATGTGTCGGTCTAATAAAAAATAGTATAATATTTAATTTCATATAATCATGACAAACAAAATAGAAGAAATAAAGAACTTAATCAAAGAAACTTCAAATATAGTCAATTCTGAAAAAATAAATCCTCGTGGTGATTTATTAGGCGATTTTATATTTAACTTCAATCAATTTGAAAAAGGATTAAATAAACTACGAGAAGAAAGCGAAGTTCTAAAGATTGGAATTGTTGGGCAAGTAAAAGCTGGAAAATCATCCTTCTTAAATGCATTGCTTTTTGATGGGGAGTCTATCTTACCGAGTGCTTCTACTCCAATGACTGCAGGCCTAACTGTCTTGGAATATAACAATCATCAAAAATTTGTAGTCGAATATTATATTCAGGAAGAATGGGCCGAATTCGAAAAACAAAATATACTTTATGAGCAAAAGGCTAAAGAAATCAATGAAAATCCGGAATTTAGGGACGCTCCTGAAGAAATTAAGTTAAAGTTCATTATCAATCAAACAACTCAAATACAGCAATCTGCACATGAGTTGATCGAAAGATGCAATAAGACAGCTAAAAATAAGATAGGAAAAAATAGTGAGGCTGTCTCTTTTGAGAATATTTCAGAATTAAAAACAGTATTGAATCAATATGTTGGGGCTGAAGGTGAATTTACATCTGTTGTAAAGAGTCTGCACATATTTATAAATGACGAACGATTAAAGGGTATAAAGATTGTTGATACTCCGGGAGTAAACGATCCGATTGTATCAAGAGAAAACAGAACAAGAGAGTTCCTACACTCTTGTCATGGAGTATTTCTTCTCAGTTTTTCATCCCGCTTCTTTGATTCGACAGATGTTTCCTTTATGAATAATCGAATTGGATCACATGGAATTGCAAAAGTTCTTCTTTTAGCAAGCAAATACGATTCAGTGTTACAGGATTTAGGGATGCAATATCCGGATGATTTAGATTCTGCTGATACGCATGCTCAAAAGAAACTGAAAGAAATATTTGACGATAAAAAAAAGGAGTTAGAAGGATACGAGAATATTGATTTCGATACAACATCAGCTATTGCTTTTTCAATCTTAAAAAAAGACATAAAATATTGGAATAATATAGAAAGACACATTTACATGCAACTTTCGCGCTTTTATCCGTCTTATTTTATTGAGAATATTGAAGCTGAAAAAGATTTATACAGTGTCAAAGAGGTTTTATCAGCCTTGTCTAATTTAGACAAAATAAAAGAGGAATATCTTCAAAACAAGTTCATTAGTAATAAAACTGAAATTATCTCTAAGAAAAAATCAGAGTACAAAGAGAAACAATGTGCAAATTTAAGTTTGATCTTAGATGACATTATAAAGAAAATAAAAGAGGACAAAGAGTTTATCGAGGCGGGAGACTTAGAACAGTTGGATAAACAAGAAAAAAGTCAAGGAGAATTGTTCAGCTCTATCAAAAATGAATTGGAGGGAACTGTAAGTGGATTCTCAAATACACTTCAATCTGAAATTGATAGAATTTATGAAAGAAATAAAATATTACAGTTTGGTGATTTACCTACGGAACAAAAGCAGTTTTTCTATGAAGTTCCAGGACTTATTTGGGGCACCAGTACGGAATCTGTGTTTTGTGATATCATATCTTCAGAAAAAGTAAAAACTGAAGGTGAAAAAAAAATAGATGATACTGAAGTTTATTGGCGAGATAAATGGGAAAAGATATTTAAAAACAGCAAGGACATTTTCTTTGAACATTTCTGTTCAATTATTACTGAGGCACAGAAAGATATACCATCGGAATTCAATCATAAATATTTTCGTTCTTTGGGTGCTAGATTGATTGATGACTTGAAATTGAATAGAGAGCTGAAATTAAGAGAAGAAATTAACAAACGAAAAAATGAATTCATATGTTTCTGCAATAGTCAGGAATTTTCTTATTTCATTAAGAATACAACAAATAGTCAAAAAGCAACAGAAGATGAAGTAAAAAAAATAAACAATAACCTTCATCAAAAGATAAATCAAGATTTAGAATCATTAAATAAAGATTTAAAATCAATCGTAAATAAGAATTCAAAAGATGTAATGAATAAATTGGATGGTTTAAAGGATAATCTGGCAAAATCTCTCTCAAAAGAATGTTCTAAATATAATGAAGAACTAAAAGATAAAATAAAGAATAAGACAGTTGTTGTTGAAGATTACAATAAAGCAATTAACAAATTAACCAACATAAAAAATAACATAAATGAGATTGAATTTTAACAATATATTAGCACAAATACAAGATAAAGGAGTTTTTTTGTGTAAAGAATTGAGAAATAAAGGATTTCTTATAAGTCAGTCAGAGGGTACTAACAACAATAGACCTATTCTGCAACAAACAAAAAAATCTCATTTTTCAGCAAATGGTAAAGCATTTATTATAATTGGAATATTCGTTTTGTTGATTACTATGAGTTCGATGCTGAAAAATGAAAATTCTTTTTTGTTTGCTCATTATTTATTACTTATTATATCTATTGCCCTTATTATATATGGATTCAAAAATAATACGAAAATAAAGCTGGATGAATCGTCAAAAAAACAAATAGACTTTGATGAAATAGAAATTCGATATATTGATGAAATGTCAAGACTCATAAGTATCATTGCTGATGAATGGGAAGCTTTTATGACATCAAAAAAGAAGGAACTGCAAGAATTAATAAACGATTCAGAACTCAGTCAGGATGAAAAGAGTAAAGCTTTTTCTCATACTTATTATATTGAAATGATCAACAAATCTTGCTACGAATTAATAAAAGTGATGAGGAACATAGAAAAAGATAACAATTATAAAATTAATGCAGATAAAGCAATCTCAGATTTTATCAATCTATCTGAAATTAACATTACAGAGATTGTGACACATCAACTTAATAATTATAGAAAAATTAACTTGTGACATATATTATCGCTGGATATATTAAAGTAAATACAAAAACGATATTATGAAAGAATCTGCAAAGAGTTATATTTTGGGTATTTTTATGTTTATCATATTTATTGCGTGCTGGGTGGGGTCTGCTTATGCAGCTTGGGACTGGATTTCTCCAAACGGTTTTTGGGAGATTCTTCTTTTTATTTTTGCTTGGGGGATTTTATTTAAAGTAATCTTGTTCTTTTTGATTCTGACGATATCTACTTTATCTGATTAATACATAAGATGAATAGTAGAACAACTACCTCGGATGAAATTTCCCATTCAGCACCCCCAATAAACAGTCTTCATACCCCCGTTTAATTTTGCCAATATTTTAAACAAAAGAATATGAAACATCTATTGGTTCCTGAATTAAAATCACATTAATTTAAACTTCAGCCATGCTCATATCCCGACACTGGGATATCGAGCACAGCTGATACAAAACAATTAAAACCATGAGTCCAGATTATTCCTCCATTTTAATATGTCCTGTATGCAGTCATAAGAAAGAAGTTCTTTCTCTTTGTTCGGGTAATTTCATTGGTGCCCGTTTCTGGTCCGACAATAAAATTGATGCTCCAATGATGCCATTTGTTTCGCCGGTCCAAAAATGTCCGAATTGCGAAAATTATTATTTTAAGAGCCGAGCTCAATCAATGGAAAAGAGTGATCAGTATAGCTTTGAACTTGGTATCTTAAATTTTGAAGATTGCCAGAAATCTATTCTACAATTTGAGAATGAAAGTTTAAGTAAACACGAAGAAATGAAACTTCGGGAACTGGTCATTCATGCTTATAATGATAAATACTACAGAACGATAAGTGAAGAGGATGAGTCTTTAAGCAAAACACCCAAGCCGGAAGACTGGACATACTTTGTTGAAAATACAGAGAGGTTACTCCTTCTTCTCGAAGATGAAGAATACACACTACTATTTCAAGCAGAACTATTAAGGGAAATTGGCAAATTTGATGAATCTGTTTCACTGCTTCATAAGATTGAGTCTGAGGATAGAGAAATAGCTGAAAGGATATACCAAATCAAAAAGAAAGCTTTGGCTAATGATAATCGTGTGTTTGAATTTGGTTACCCATCAAAATAAACTATCGCACTCCATTTTACTAATCATTATAAGCAAAGTTCAAAGGACAAACTAGTAGGATCTGTTTAATTTCTGATAGTTTGTCCTTCGGCTATCTGATACTTCGCAAAACTTACAAACTATTTCATTACACCTCCATTATCCCAAACAATTCACTACCTTAGCGTTATAAAATAAAATTTAAGTCTCGAACCGTATGAAAGACAAGAATGATCTTAGACTGGCAGTTCTGATAGATGCCGACAATATTCCTTATTCCAATATAAAAGGAATGCTTTATGAAATTGCCAAGTTCGGCACACCTACCATTAAACGAATTTATGGTGACTGGACCAGACCGACTGTTTCAGGGTGGAAGCCGGCTCTGCTTGAAAATGCGATTACTCCCATCCAGCAATACAGTTATACTACGGGTAAAAATGCAACGGACTCTGCTATGATTATTGATGCAATGGATATTTTGCACAGTGAAAAGGTAGATGGATTTTGTATTGTGTCGAGCGACAGCGATTTTACCCGCCTTGCAACCCGCCTTCGGGAATCGGGGATGCTGGTTATTGGTATCGGTGAAAAGAAAACGCCTAATCCATTTATCGTATCGTGCGATAAATTTATTTATATCGAGATTCTATCAATGAATAATGAGAGTAGCGAAGAGTCAGGTAATAAAGCGGCTAAAACCAATAAACCGGATGCGGGAGAAAAGATTGACAAAGCGATTATTGCGTTGCTAAAATCATCAATCGAAGATCTTGCCGACGAAGATGGATGGGCGTTCCTGGCTGAAGTGGGCAGTTTGATTATCAAGAAAAGAGCTGATTTTGATCCCCGAAATTATGGATTCACCAAATTAACTCCACTAATCAAATCTCTGAATAAAGAATTCGTTATCAAAGAAGAGAAAACTGGCAATAAGGGTGTAAAACATGTTTATGTGAGGAACAAGTAAGAAAATAATCAAATTCTACCTACATACCTACACTACCACTATAACAATCTATCAGACAACAATTTAACGATGTAGGTAAAAACAAACCTCTACCTACACTCCGATTCTACCTACACTATCTGCCTACATCATTAAAATGCTATATAACAACATATTGCAGACTTAATGTAGGCATGTAGGTAGAAAATCATTTTTGTTCGTAAGGCAGTTTTTTTGGGGAGCGATATGAAAACAAAGACATATAATAAATGTCTTTCTCCTTTACGCCTTTACGCCTTGTGATATTTCTTCGTCTTTTGTTTGTTCTGAAAGACGGGTTCCCACCGGAACCCTCTACAAAAAACATTTGGATTGATGTCGGAACTTACACACATAAAAAAATTTCGTTTTTTTACCGTCATGTTGTCATTTGAGTACAATACACTGTTAAACAAGCAATTAACCATGTCGGTAAGAAAAAAGTCTACTGACACTAAAAAGGTATATTGTCATGCTTACCGACATAGTTAACACACTGAATATCAAAGCAAATAAATCGTAGTGTCAATATGACAGTAAAAAATCGTTTTTTTCTTTGGGGAGAGAAGAGGTATTGTTAGTGAGTTTATTTGATATTGAAGTAATATGACAAACAGATGCATATAATAATCTGTCTTTCTCTTTTACACCTTTACTCCTTGTGATATTTCTTCGTTTTTCGTTTGTTTTGAAACATCTCGTCGATTGACGAGACCAACCTTCCCTAGGGATCCGTTTGTTGGTAAATTTACATTTGGATTTATGTCTAAAAACACTCGCATAAAGAATTTCGATTTTGTATTTCCATATTTCCATAGCATGTTTCCATATTTAAATCTCTGAGGATCAACAAATATCCGCTTTAATGGAAATATGGAAACATAAATTCATCTTTCGTATGAGAAAAAACCAACGTTGATAAATTATTTTATCAGCGTTGGTTCTTATAAAAACGAGCTTTGATTCTCCCTAAAACCTACGCTCGTTTTTTTACGATTCGCCTTTGATTTTCTGAGAATGCAAAGTCAATTGTCAACCGAATCAGGAAAAAGCTTTGCCGGCTGACAACCATTTCAGTAAATACAATAAACCTGTGACAACTAAATCCGTATTTTAGTCCGGATGTGACAACCTATTCAGGACGATACAAAATAATATATACTTCTTTGGGAAAATATATATTCCATTTTCCGAAGACATATATATCTTTTTGAAAACAAATACGGATATGTTTGCTGCAATATACGGTTATGTTCGGCACGAAATACGTGTTTTGGATTTACTATAACCGCATTTCACGGCGTAGAAACACGTGTTTCAGATTGGAGATATACGTGTATTGCAGCTGAGATATGCCGTGCTGATTTTAATACGTTCAAACCCAAAAGTTCATTTAAATGAACGTGCCGGTTCATACGTATGAAAATATATTTCCTTTTAAATGAACGTTTGCGTTGATACTAATGAACGCCTGGGTTCATACGTTCGAAAAAATTCTCTTAAGAGAATGAAATCATTTGCTTAAGAGAATGAAACAAATCACATAAGTGAATTTTTTCATTCTCTTATGTGATTTTGCATCTTTCCTCCAAGTATTAAAAACAGATCAGAAAGAATGAATATATTACATCTGTTTTAACCTACGAATAAAACTTTTTCCTATATTGCGCCCCGACATAAATCATTACCTATGAGGTCGTTTCTTATTTAAGAATGACCTCAATAAGAAAAAACTATTTTAATCCATTTGTTATGAAAAACTTAATCAAAACAATAGCCGGAGTACTTTTAGGTATTCTGATCTACGCTGCTCTTAACGCTGCCATCAGGTACAATAATACTAATCAGATTGATCTGGAAACAGCATTAAAAGATCTGCCCTGGGCCGGTTTTATGATCGCGGTTATTGTAATGCTGATTTATGAATATGGATTTAAGAGCAAACAAAAAGAAGAGGAAAAAGAAAAGCAGAAGGAATCGTGATTTCTATTTCTTATTTCTAAAGGATATTTCTATATCGCTACCACAAGACTGATTTACATATCTACCAACATACAAGAAAACTCATCTGAAAGGATTAACTGTTTTACAGAGTCGTTTCAGATGAGTTTTTTTATTCTATCGTGTGCTATAGCTTCAGATAAGTACGAAGAGATTCTATATAGTTTTCAAAAGCTTTCCGGCCTGTTTCTGTAATCTCGCAGGCGGTTCTTGTTTTTTTCCCGATAAATTCTTTTCGAACCGTAATATATCCGGCCTGCTGCAATTTATCTAACTGCACACTTAAATTTCCGGATGTGGCTTTACATTTATCTTTCAGATAAACAAAATCAGCTTCTACTACACTCATTAGCACAGACATAATTGCCAGCCGCAACTCGGAATGCAATAATGGATCAAGCTCTTTAAACATTATCTTATTGATTTACGATTTAAAATATGCCCCGGTATAATCATTGTTAAAACGGAGGCAATACAAAAATACAAATTCCAGACTGATTCTGACTGACCTGTGGTCACATAAATTACCAACATATACAAGCCACATAGAAAGCCCAGGACCGGAATGTATTTTATCAAAGGTTCTTTCAGGAGCACTCCGGTTATTGATGTACCTATTCCCATATATATAAGAGATAATGGTAACATCATATTAAACAGATTATAGGATAAAATATTCCCTAAAAGAAATATCACAACAAAAGTGAGGATAAATAATATTCCTGTTATTTGCCACACTCCGGAAATTGCCTGATCCGTGTAGGTCACTACCGGTTTATCATCTCCTACCTTTTTCGCTTTCGTAAAAAACATAACCCCAAACATGACTAACCAGAGCAAAGACCAAATGTAGTTATTTGTCAGACCTTGCATTACGTATACTAAAAGAGAGATACCGGCAAGGGAGTAACCATAAATTAAAAACAGATTACCACTACCCACCTGCATATTTTGTCTGGTAGACTCAATCATCTCTGAAATGATTGACAAACTTTCTTTTTCACTAAAATCTTGTGTTTTCATCTTTCCCATTTTATTTATTAAAGTAATACATATTCAAATCAATTGTTTGCGCAGATCCATTTATCTGAACAGAAGGTTCCCACGAATATTTATCATCCACGGCAACTCCTTCGGCAGGCTTACCTGATTCTGTAAAATCTAATTTTTGATTTTCATTCGCATCATGATAGACATACACGAAATGCTTACCTTCAGGCAGATCTTTTATGCTACATACTACAACTGTTGAATCTGCTATAACCACTCCTCCCCGCATTTTTTGAGGATCTTTTTTTAAGTCACCAACTCCAATCATTAATTTTCTCCCGTCCGGATTTACACCCTGAAGGCGAATGATTAACTCCGAACCGTTTTGTTGCGCATATACTCCGATAGCTGTCACTATCTGAAACAGAAATAATACTTTTTTCATAATGTATGTATTAAACAGGTTTATAAAATAAACTACATAAACGCAGAGTTTCATCATTAGCGTTTCTTCTTTTACTTCTCACGCTGCAAATATAAACAAGTTTACAATATAAACCATACAAACTACACAAAGTTCACTAATAATCAAACAATTAACAATTACCACGGACAATTTTACTACTATTTCGGACGATTCTTTCAGCAATCCGGACAAATGAATCAGTAATACGGACGATTCTTTTCTTCGCTGAATACAAATACATACAACTTTGCCGGCATCAATGAAAAACACAACGCAAGACGTGTGAAACATGAAAAAACATAATCTTATAAACAATCTGAAATATGAAGAAAAATCTATGGATGGCTCTTACGTTTCTGGCGAGTAGTGCTTTCGCAGCACAGTACGATTTGAAATCGCCTGACGGAAAGATCCGCATTTCTATCGAAACCGAGCCGGTGGCTACCTATTCGGTTAGTTTCAACGGAAAAGAGATTCTTGCACCCTCTCCTTTCTCTATGACTTTCAACAATGGGAAAATCATTGGCAAAAATATGAAAGGTGTGTCTGCAAAACGGGATTCTAAAAATGAAGTACTGAAACCGGTTGTAAGACAGAAATGTGAAAGCATTGACAATCATTTCAATGCACTAACATTAAAAGGGAAAGAGTATCAGGTTCAATTCAGAGCTTACGATGATGGAGTTGCCTATCGGTTCGAAACCGAATTCCCGGGAAAAGTGAAGGTGATGAGCGAAGAGGTTGCATATTGCTTCCCGGATGACTTTAAGACGCTGTTTCCGGAAGAAAAAAGCATGATTTCACCTCAGCAGGCTCTTTATAAAGATGTGAAACTTTCGGAAATACAAACAGATAAATTCTGTAGTACTCCGCTAATCGTTAAGCCTGATGATCAGACTCGTATTCTGATTACAGAATCTGATCTGGAAAGCTATCCGGGCATGTTCCTTAAAAAACAGGGTGACAAAGAGTTAGGTGGTAAGTTTGCCGAGTTTGTACTGGCTGAAAAGGCAACAGAAGGGCGCGTTTGCTATCCTACAAAAAGAGCTGATTATCTGGCTGACACGAAAGGAAAAAGAACCTATCCATGGAGAACGATGATTATCTCACAAGATGATAAGGATCTGCTTAAAAGTCAGTTGGTATATAAGCTGGCTCCTCAGTCAAACGGCGATTATTCTTGGGTAAAACCGGGCAAGATATCGTGGGACTGGTGGAATGCTTCAAGTGTTTACGGTGTGGATTTTAAATCAGGAATAAATACTGAGACTTATAAATACTTCATTGATTTTGCATCGAAACACGACATTGAATACATTGTTATCGACGATGGCTGGTCTGAAGCATGGGATGTAACAAAACCGATTGCCGAAATGGATATGGAAGAACTTATGGCATACGGTAAAGAGAAAAATGTAGGTATTATTCTTTGGGTTTCATGGGTTCCGTTTGAGCAAAAAATGGATGAAGCTTTTGCTCTTTATGAAAAATGGGGCGTAAAAGGATTGAAGGTTGACTTTATGAATCGCGACGATCAGCGCATGGTTGACTTTTATTATAACGTAGCCCAAAAAGCAGAAAAGCATAAAATGCTGGTTGACTTCCACGGGTCTTATAAACCTACAGGCTGGTCACGCACTTTCCCGCACGTGATGACATCCGAAGGTGTAGCCGGACTTGAAAACTGCAAATGGGCTGCATACACTACGCCGAAACACAATGTAACACTGCCATTCATCCGCATGGTTGCGGGTCCGATGGACTATACACCCGGAGGAATGGACAATTTGCATGAAAAAGATTTCAAAATCTGGTTTGATACGCCGGCTGCTTTGGGTACACGTTGCCATCAGTTAGGTATGTATGTCATTTATGAAAGTCCGCTTCAGATGCTTGCAGACTCCCCTACCAAATATTATAAGGAAGAAGAGTGCATGGAATTTTTGAGTAAAGTCCCTGTTGTATGGGATGAGACACGCATTCTTGAAGGAAGTATCGGAGAATATGTCGTTATCGCCCGCAGAAAAGGGGATAAATGGTATATCGGGGGCATGACCGGAGAGAAAGGAAAAACTTTTGATATCTCACTTGATTTTATTGACGGAAACAAGACCATGACAAGCTGGGAAGATGGTGTAAATGTTGCTATGCAGGCAAGAGATTATGCAAAGAAAACAAGAAAAGTGAGTAAAGGTGACACCATTTCTTTGAATATGTATGACGGTGGTGGTTTTGCAGCTATTATCGAATAAGAGCTTATTATAATCCTTTATTGTATAACCTAATTATTTTTTATTGTGAAAAAATCAAAGCAAATGAGGCCTGGCTTACATCCCTTTCTGATGAAAGGGATTGCCCTAATCTTATTCTCGATGCTTTTTCCCGTTATTGCTTATGCTCAGGCACAAGTAGTTAAAGGAGTAGTTAAAGACGCAGCCGGCGAGCCGGTTCCCGGCGTAAATATCGTGATAAAAGGTACTGCCACAGGATGTGCTACTGACATTGATGGTGCTTACTCTATCAAAGTAAACGGAAACAAAGATGTGCTGGTATTCACATCAGTTGGCTACAACACGAAAGAGGAGCCGGTAAACGGACGCAAAGTGATTAACGTAGTATTAACAGACAATCAGCAATTACTGGATGATGTAGTCGTTGTTGGTTACGGAACACAAAAAAAAGCAACCGTAACAGGTGCTGTTTCGAGTGTAAAAGGCGAAACCCTGAAATCATCGGGTGCTGTCAATCTGTCTAACTCTTTCGCAGGACGTATTCCGGGCGTTATCGCAACGAATCGCTCGGGAGAACCGGGTGCTGACTGGTCGGATATCCTTATCCGCGGTAAAGGAACGCTGAATAACAACAAGCCTTTGATCGTTATTGACGGAGTAGCAAACCGCGATGGTCTGGAACGATTGAGTTCGAATGACATTGAATCGGTAACTGTACTGAAAGATGCATCTGCTGCTATTTACGGAGCACAGGCTGCGAACGGTGTTATTCTGGTTACAACAAAATCGGGAACGAACTCAAAGCCTACGATCACGTACAACGGTACATTTACCATGTCGCAGAACACACGTACGCCTGACCTGATGAACGCTTATGAATATATGGTTTACGATGATGAAATTAAAAATCATCTGGGACAGCAACCTTTGTATGAAAACATCAAGAATGGCTATCTTGACGGAACTATCGACCGTCTTCAATACGGGGATACCGACTGGATGGATGTAATTTTCCGTAGCTGGGCTCCACAAACACGCCATTCATTGTCGGTTTCGGGTGGATCAGAAAAAGTGAAATACTACATTTCCGGAGATTATATGTATCAGGAGCCACAGTACAACAATACTGTATTTAACTTCAATACAGCTCAAATCCGGTCTAATATTGATGCACAAATAACACGAGATCTGAATATCGGCTTGCAATTATCCGGTCGTAAAGAGAAACGTAACAACTCAATTTATAATTCAGGTCAGATGTTTTGGGAAGCATTTAATACTTATCCCTACTTATATGATTACTATCCGAACGGACTTCCGGGACCGGGACTTGCATGGGGTAATAACTTAGCCATTCTTGCGTCAGGTAAAGAAACCGGTTATGACCGGATTGATGATTTCTTTGCCGACTCAAAAGTGAGCTTCAAGCTGGATATGCCATGGATTACGAAAGGTCTGTCTGTTTCGGGATACGCTGCATTCGACTTCCGTTTTAATAACCGCAAACAATTCTGGGATATGTGGGATACTTATCGTTACAATCCGAAAACAGGAGATTACGATAAACAAACTACTAACGCTGACTACAATATCAACCTGAATCAGAGTAATGATAACAGTCACACAACCACACTCCATGCAAGAGTGGCCTACGAACGTTTGTTTGGTGATCACAATGTAAGCGGATTTGTGGCTTATGAACAAAGTCAGTATGAAGGTGAAAATTTCTGGGCATGGAGAGGTTATTACCTGAGCAATAAGATCGATTATCTCGATGCCGGACTGGATAAAGATAAAACAAACGGAGGAAAAGGATACATCTCTGCCCGTCAGAATTTCTTTGGTCGTCTGAACTACTCATACAAGGATAAATATCTGGCTGAATTCACTTTACGCCATGACGGTTCAATGAACTTTGCAAGTCAGAAACGCTGGGGTACTTTCCCCGGAATATCGTTAGGATGGCGCCTAAGCGAAGAAAGCTTTATACGCAACAATGCTTCGTTCATTGATGATCTGAAACTAAGAGGATCGTGGGGTAAATTAGGTAATGATCGCGTTGATCCGTTCCAGTATCTGAGTACTTACGTTATGGGTGATGGAGCAATTTTAGGAGAATCGCCTGAAAAAGATAAAGGCTTTACACCGGGACGCATCGGAAACCCATATATCACATGGGAAAAAGTGGATACAAAGAACATTGGTATAGAAGGTACATTCTGGAATCAGAAGTTAAGCTTCAGCGTTGAATACTTTAATCAGTACCGGAAAGATATTCTTACCCCTAAACAATCATCAATTCCTGATTATACGGGTTTAAAACTACCTGATCAGAATATCGGGGAAGTTAAGAATCAAGGGTTCGAATTAATGCTTAACCATCGCAGTAAAATCGGAAATGTAAACTACTTTATCGGAGGTAACCTGACGTTTACAAAAAACAAGATTATCTTCTTCGACGAAGCTGAAAACATTCCGGAATGGCAACGCAGAACAGGTCATCCGATTGATTCCTGGTTAATCTACAAAACAGATGGAATTTATCAGACACAAGCTGAAATTGACGAAACGCCACACTTTGCCGGCACAAAACCCGGCGATATCAAATACATTGATATTGACGGTGATGGAAAAATCACATCTAATGACCGCGTGAGAGACTACTCAAGCAATGTTCCGGAAATTGTATATGGTATCAATATGGGTATGGAGTGGAAAGGACTTGAATTTAATATGCTCTGGACCGGACAAGGAAATGCAACACAAATGATTGTTCCTTATTCTTACAATGTGGATAAGGAATTCTATAAACACCGCTGGATATCGGCTGAAGAGACTCCAAATGCGAAATATCCGCGTGCATTCAACAGAGATGACAAATTCAATAACAAATGGTCTGATTTCTGGTTGTATGACGCTTCATTTATCCGTCTGAAAGATGTTCAGATTGCGTATAACCTGCCATCGCAATGGATGCAGAAAACAGGAATGAACAGTGTACGTGTTTACGTGACAGGAAGTAACTTATTCTCTTTTGATAAGATTAAATTCCAGGATCCGGAGTCCAGTGCTACATCTGCCGGACAGTATTACCCGCAACAGCGTACGATTACCTTCGGTTTAAATGTGAGTTTCTAATTTTAAAAGAACAACGATGAAAAACAAAATATTTAAAGGTCTATGCCTGACAGTGCTGCTTAGTCAGATCGCTGCATGTAATGTCCTCGATGTAGAGCCATTGGATTCATATACGGAAAGTAATATCTTTTCGGATCCCGCTCTGACTGAAGCCTACGTTAAGAAAAACTACGTAATGACCCGCACCGGATGGGGGCAGTCTGCAATGCGGTTTGTGTCTGACGAATGCATGAACAACTTCAACTGGCAAAGTGCGTGGACATTGAATCAGGGAGAAATGACTCCTGATCAGTTCGGAGGTTTCAGCACATGGAAAGATTATTACTGGAACATCCGCAATTGCAATATCTTTTTCAACAATATTGACAAGTTGCAAACAGATGAAGCAAAACGTAACCTGCTGATCGGTGAAGCGACCTTCTTCCGTGCATTTTATTACATGGATCTGGTGAATAAGTTCGGAGGTGTTCCATTGATTACAAAAACTTTTGAACTGGATGATCCGGAGATGATGGTGGCTCGCAACTCTTATGAAGAATGTGTAAACTTTATCATTTCAGAATTTACGAAAGCAGCTGAATTACTTCCTGAAAAACAAACAGGAACAAATTTCGGACGTGCTACCAAAGGAGCTGCACTGGCGTATAAATGCCGGATGCAACTCTATGCTGCCAGTCCGCTCTGGAATACATCCAATGATGCATCGAAATGGTCGGCAGCAGCTAAGACAGCAGAAGAGGTTATGGCGCTGGGATATTCTCTCGATCCTGATTATAAAGGATTATTCCTGAATCACATGAGCCCTGAAATCATTTACCAACGCTTATATAATAAAGAAGCCGGACACTGGTTTGACTGGGAAAATACGCCAAACGGATGGAATGGCTACTCTGCTACCTGCGTGCTTCAGAATATGGTTGACAGTTATGAAATGGAAGACGGAACAATGCCGGATCCTGCATCTTATGCTACTGCGAAATCCAATCCATGGAAGAACAGAGATCCACGCTTCTATGCTTCAGTAGTATGTGATGGTCAGGCTTTCCGGAACGGTGTCGTTGATTTCTGGGTTTATGAAGACGGGAAAAGCGGTGGCTCGGACAGTGAGTTTGGAGTTGATGCATGGAACTACTCCAAGACACACTATACGATTCGTAAATTCATGGATGAATCCCTGACAAATATCTGGTCTGACAAAGGCAAGCAACCCTGGATCTATTGTCGCTTAGCTGAAGTTTATCTGAACTATGCCGAAGCGAAATTCCATATGGGAGACGAAGCTACTGCCCGTGAATATGTAAATAAAATACGTAAAAGAGCCAGAGGCGGACGCACAGGAATTGTTCCGGATATAACCGAATCGGGAGATGCTTTACTCAAACGCATTCAGCATGAAAGAAAAATTGAGCTTGCCTTTGAAGATCACCGGTTCTACGATGTTCGTCGCTGGAAGATTGCCGGGCAAACCGAGAATTTTGCAGCAATGGGTATCCGAATCATTCTGAAAGCAAACGGCGATAAGAGCTATTCATTTTACAAGGTACAGGACCGTAAGTTCCTTCCGCAACATTATCTGTTGCCAATACCTCAGACAGAGAGAGATAAAAATGATTTACTGGATCAGAATCCGGGATATTAGTAAATAAACCGGAAGCTGTTAAAAAAAAGTTTCGGGGACATCTGTCAATGTTCCCGAAATTTTATTTCTTTTGTAACATAAGCTAATCACTATGACAAAACGCACATTATCGGGGCTTATAACAGCCTGTCTTATATGCGCTTCAACCATTAACGGAGCGAACCGCTGGAAAACGACTGATACCGGAAGCATCATCTGGCTTCTGAACGATCAGATACCTCATTATGATCATATAGAAATGAGCGGAAAGCAAATGTCGGCTGTCCTTCGCTACGGAGTAAATGAACAAAATCAGTTTGTTCTGAATAAAAGTATGGTATGGCCTATGCTACGCACAATTCCCAATGACACACACGCAAGTTTAATGCGAAGATTCAATGTGAGTCTGCCCGACCTGATTGTAGTCAATGGACTGTCCCTTACCGAAGAAAAGGTAAAGCAGATCTCACTGAAAGGAATGATGGTAGTAGACAGCGATTACAGAATCGGACGGAAAGGGAAGCTATCTCTGATCAGACAGATCGCTCCTTCAATTGACAAACCTGCACTGACTGAGCTATACACATTCATAAATAGCGGAGACAACACACTCATCGTAGAAGTTCCGAATTTTGAATCTGTTATCGAAACCGATCCGGAGAAAGGAGTAAAAGGAAGCTATTGTGCAGAATACGTGATTAATGAACCCGGAGATTATGTTATTCAGCCCGGAGATTCATTAACTCTTTCAGCTTATACGATTGCTTACGAAAAGGGGAAACGTGAAGAAATTAAGAATATCGCACAAGAGACAAACAAACGAAGAGATCTGGTAAATAACTGGATGAATAATCTGGTATTAGAAACTCCGGATACAACCCTGAATACTATGTTTGCCTTTTCTAAAATCAGAGCTTGCGAGAGCATCTATGAAACCAAAGGCGGTCCGATGCATGGTCCCGGAGGAGAATCTTACTATGCTGCCATCTGGGCTAATGATCAGGCTGAATACATCAATCCGTTCTTTCCTTTCTTAGGATATGAATATGGAAATAAGTCAGCCGAGAATGCCTACAGGCATTTTGCACGTTTCATGAACGACGAACAAAACCCAATACCAAGTTCCATTATCGCAGAAGGAGATGATATCTGGGCAGGAGCCGGCGACCGGGGAGATGCTGCGATGATTGCTTATGGTGCAGCCAGATATGCGCTGACTTCAGGCGATAAGGCGACAGCCGTTAAACTGATGCCTTTGATTGAGTGGTGTCTGCAATATTGCCATTCGAAATTAAACGAAGGCGGTGTGGTGGCATCGGATACCGATGAACTGGAAAACCGTTTTCCGGCAGGAAATGCAAACCTTTGCACCTCATCACTCTATTACGATGCTTTGCTTTCTGCGTCAGGTTTGAGTAAAGAGCTGGGCAAAGGCAAACAGGCTGAAGTATACAAGAAACAGGCTGCGGATTTGAAAAAAGCAATCGGCAGCTATTTTTCAGCAAATGTAGAAGGATTCGATACGTATGCCTATTACAAAGGAAACGACATTCTTCGTTCCTGGATCTGCATACCGCTTACCGTAGGCATTTATGACCGGGCACAAGGAACAATTGATGCGCTGTTCTCTCCTCGTCTGTGGACGAACGACGGGCTGCTTACTCAGGCTGGAAGTGAAACATTCTGGGATCGTTCTACGCTCTACGCCTTACGCGGCGTATTTGCTGCCGGAGAGACAGAAAAAGCAATGAAGTTTCTGAAACATTATTCGAATACCCGTCTTCTGGGTGAACATGTTCCTTATGCCATAGAGGCATGGCCTGAAGGAAGCCAGCGCCACCTTTCTGCCGAAAGCGCTCTCTATGCACGTATTATTACAGAAGGTATATTCGGCATACGTCCGACCGGATTAAGATCTTTTGATGCAACTCCGCGTTTACCTCAGTCATGGGACAGGATGGCTCTGCGAAATATCAGGGCTTTTGGCAATACCTTTGATCTTGTAGTCGAACGCACAGGCAAAAATCAGTTAACTCTTTCCATGCTGAAAGGGGATAAAGCTATTTATAAGAAATCTCTGAAAGACGGCGAAACACTTCGTTGTTCATTATAATTTTGTCCGGATATGATACCATCACTTTGCTACAGAATACGAATACTGCTTCTGCTACTCCTCTGTTCAGTTCGGGGAGCATACGGATATAACTTCCGTCATCTGACAATCAATGACGGACTTTCGAACAATGCCGTCTATAGTATCTTTCAGGATACAAAAGGCTTTATGTGGTTCGGGACAATAGATGGGATCCACTGTTTTGACGGCAAACACTTGCGGGTAATTCAGAACAAACAGACGGATATCCATCTGAGTAACCTGATTTATGCTATTGAAGAGGATGATGAGCAGCAGCTGTGGATTGGAACGGATGAAGGAATGGCTATTTATTCACTGAAAGATGAGCGGTTTATTCCTTTTCGTCCGAAAAACGACACAACAAAATATAGCGAAGTACGCATCTACGATATTTTTAAAGATAGTCGTAAGTGCATGTGGATAGCTACATCCGGAAAAGGGTTGATTTCATACAATCTGCGAAATAAAGAAATTCGTCAGTACACGACTCCTGCCCTTCCTTCGTTACGGATCAGAGATGTAATGGAAGATAAGAAAGGACGCATCTGGATTACTTCATTAGATAAAGGTGTTGCCTGTATCGATCCGCTGACTGAAAAAATAACTACATACAGTAATCCCGATATCAATTCGGGATTACTTACTTTCGAAGATGCACATGCCAATATATGGGTCGGCACTGCCGGCAACGGATTGTTCCTTATCAATCCGGAAACCGGAGAGATCCTGAATAAAATCAAACCGGCATCCAATCATGCTATGCTTCAGATCAGAGATATCGCAGAGCCAAATATCGGAGAATTACTTCTGACTTCCGATGAAGGATTGATCAGTTATCATATCGGAACAGACACCTACAAAATTACAAAAGCAGACCCGACACAGCAACGGGGGCTAAATGACAACTACCTGCATTCGCTTTTTATTGACCGGGAAAAGGGAATATGGGTAGGCAGCTATTTTGGCGGAGTAAACTATATCTCTCCTACCTCTGACAACTTCTCCTATTATTCCTGCAACAATTCTCCTTTTAAAGGAAAAGTGATCAGTGCGTTTGCGAAAGATGAGAATGAGAACTTATGGGTAGGAACGGATGATTCCGGATTCTTCTACTGGAACAGAGAAAACAATACATTCAAAGAGTTTTATCCCAAACAGGGTGATGCAAATTCACCTACCTATCAGAATGTTCACGCTCTGCTGCCCGACGGCGATAAGCTATACATCGGGATGTATATGGGCGGGCTTGACATTCTTGACCTGAAAACGAAACAAATCAAAAACTACAATACAGGAAATAAGCCGAACACGCTCTACTCTTCGGGAGTGTATGCGCTGTATAAAGATCTGTACGGCAAAATATGGGTAGGCACATCCAAAGGGTTGAACTGCTATAATCCCGGGACTGATGATTTCGAACGTATCGCAGAGGTCGCGGGTGTAGATGTTACATCCATCCTCGAAGATCAGAAGGGATACCTCTGGGCAAGTACACTCGGCGGAGGTGTTTATCGTCTGGACCGGAAGAGTAATAAATGGAGTTGTTTCAAATATTCTGAAAAGAATAAGAATTCTCTGCCCGTTAATAAAGTAATTACTATTGCTCTCGATCAGCGCAATAATCTATGGTTTGGAACCGATGGCGGAGGATTGTGCCGTTTTGACTATGATACAGAGTCTTTTCAGGATTACACGACAGCTGAATTTCCAGGTAAGGTAATCTATAAAATAATCCCTGAAAATGATTACCTGTGGCTTTCGGGTAGTAAAGGATTAATGAAATTTCAACCCGAACAGAAAACACTGCATGTGTTTAATAAATTCGACGGGCTTCAGGATAACCAGTTTTCGCCCAATGCGGGTGTACGCATGAAAGATGGTACAATCTTTTTTGGAGGAATAAACGGATTCAACGGATTCAGACCTTCTGATATGATCCAGAATAATCAGACCCCGACTCTCGTATTTACGAACTTTTCTCTTTTCAACAAAAAAGTAATTCCGAAAGAAGACGGCTCACCCCTTCAAAATTCAATCACCTATACAGACCGGCTGGTGCTTGACAAAGCGCACTCGATCTTTCATATTGAATTTGCAGCACTGAGTTATACCGGTGCACATAAAAACCGGTATAAATATATGCTTGAAGGCTTTGAAAGCGAATGGACCGAGACAAACGATCCTGGTGTCACCTACACCAACTTGCCTGCCGGAAACTACACATTCCGGGTAAAAGCATCAAACGGAGACGGAATATGGAATAATGCAGGAATCGCTATGCCGATAAAGGTACTCCCTCCGGTCTGGCTTTCATACCCCTTTATTGTCGGATATATTCTTTTGTTTGTTTCGCTGATTATTATCTATTTCCAGTACTTAAAAACTATACATAAAAAAGAAATTGCATACCTGTCTGTCGAAAAGGAAAAAGAGATCTATTCGACTAAGATTAATTTTTTCACACATATTGTACATGAGATACGTACACCTCTTACGCTGATCCTTGGACCGCTGAAAAATATTATGTCGACAAAAGGAGAAATCACAGAAGTTATGCCCCAGCTGGAACTGATAGAGAGAAACGGAAGCCGGCTGTTATCACTGGCTAATCAGTTGATGGATTTCCAGAAGGTAGAAGATGGCGGTATGTCCGTTATTACTCAGGAGTGCTGTATTAATGACCAGCTTGAAGATGTTTACAAACGATTCAGATTATCGGCTGAATTAAAAAATATTGCGTTCCGGATTCAACTACCGGATCAAAAACTATATGCTTTACTTGATGAGGAAGCTTTCAATAAAATAGTGAGCAATCTGCTCAGTAATGCTCTTAAATTCACCGGAAATTCAATTGATCTGCAATTAACTGCCGATAGTAAATATGCTGTTATTTCAGTAAGCGATAACGGACCGGGAATAGACAAGAATGAACAGGATAATATATTCAAGCCCTTTTATCAGATTAAAGAGAGTCGTCCGTCCGATTATATCGGAACAGGAATAGGACTTCTGGTTGTTAAAAGGCTGGTTGAGATGCAAAATGGAGAAATTAAAGTGGAAAGTGAACCGGGTGAAGGCTCTGTTTTCCGTGTACGTTTCCCGCTTTTTCATCCACAAACGGAGCAAGCAGATACTATTGAATCTGTCTTAACAGAGGTATCGGATAGCGAACCAATGCAAGTATTGAAGACTAAACCTTCGGTTTTGCTCGTCGACGATAACCGCGACTTACTCACATTTCTGAGCGACACACTCTCGGCTGACTATGATATTCAATGCTGTATGGATGGTAATGAAGCAATTGAATATCTGAAAAACCAAAGCGCAGATCTGATTATCAGCGATGTCATGATGCCCAATATGGATGGATTCGAACTCTGTGCTTTATTGAAAAGCAATATCCTGACAAGCCACATTCCGGTGTTGCTGTTAACAGCAAAAGTAGGAACCGAAGACCGTATTCAGGGATTGGATAACGGAGCTGATGTATATATTGAAAAACCTTTTTCAACGAATGTTCTGAAAGCTCAGATCAATAGTCTGTTGCGAAACAGAGAGCGGATCAGAAGATCTTTCCGTGAGGAGAGCAGTTCTTCGCTTACTGTTATCGCTAATACAAAAGTTGACGAAGAGTTCTTACAAAAAATACATCAGTTTATTGAAGAAAATATATCAGACACTCAGCTATCGGTAGATATGATAGCACGTCTGGTTGGAATGGGACGTTCGAACTTCTTCCTGAAGGTGAAATCACTTTCTGAAATGACTCCGAACGAGTTAATTCGTATAATACGTTTGAAAAAAGCGAAATCTCTGTTTGACAGTGGAGAAACATGTGTGAGCGATATCTGCTTCCGCGTTGGTTTTTCCTCACCATCCTACTTTGGTAAATGCTTTATGCAAGAATACGGAGTCACACCGTCTGAATATATTAAAACAATAAAAGACAGATCTGAATATGCCTGAGCCGTATTCTTAAGAGGTCATCTTGACTTTTAGAAACTATTTTCGACGTTTCCAAAAGTCGAGATGACCTCTTAATAAAAAGCCCTTTGCCTATCGGGACAAAGGGCTTTTTATTATGGGTTGACCTCAATTAATATTACATGGAAGATGCTACATTTAGCTTTTCTCCGAGTTTAATATCTACTTCAATAAACGAAAGTTTGTTTCCTAAAAGATCCGTTTCAACCTCTGCTTTCTTTTTCTCTGACCGTACAACGCAATACGGATTTTCATTCCGGAACATCGCTTTCCATTTTAATGTATAGGGTGTATTATTCTTCAGCTCTGTTTCGGAGTTAGACAGATGTTTCACATCCATATACCCATTCAATAATGGCAGATCTTTCACCTCAGCCCAGTCATTATCATTCTTCAGACGTGGACAAGTAATGATTATATTTTCAGCTGCATCAGGAGCAATCCCCATGTAACCGCCGATAACACCCTCCACTACACCATAAGAAACTTCAGGATACTCAGAGCGGGGCAATGATCGCAACTTGTTCAGATAGCTATATGCTTCATCATTCAGGTTGTATTTATAATAGATCACAGGAAAGTGTGACAAATTCTCAACATTCCAGTCCTGCTGAAGCATATTAGCCAGAATCCCAACAATCCGGTCTCTATCTTGTACAGCATTAAACCAGAGTAGAAACGGACCAACTTCATGATAAAGCTCCTGCTTGTCATTACGTCTGAAAGTGTAATAAGTTCCAGACGAATCATTCCACCATTCCGTATCAAGTAAGCGTCTGTATGATTCTGCTTTTTCCTGATACTTTGCCTGAACATCTCTGTTTCTCAATATCTGATGAATAGTAGCATAAGCATTTACTCCGGCATAAGCTGAAGCGACCAGATCTGCACTGGCTGTCACATCATAAAAACTTTCAACATACGATGGTAAACCTCTGCAGGTATGGAAACGGTTATTCATATCCATAGGCTGCGGAGCATTCATAAACAAGCCGCGGGACATAATCTGATCCGGAGCCAGCTCCCACCGTTCCACGTATTCGGTCATACTCTTATCAAAGAAATTTGCAAAAGCTGGAGCTTTAATATACATCGAATCCCCCGTCCAGTTAAAAAGGCGCAAACTGGCAAACATCACATCAAAGTTTGCATTCAGATTATACCAGAATGCAGAATCACTTTCATAATCAACCGGAGCCGGCTTATTATAGCGGTTTATTTCCCAATACGAACACCAGTCCTTCGATTCGGATATATTCTCGGCAAAACGGGTAAACATATTTTTATTATGTTTCTTCAGTCCCAGAATCTCGGCTCCGATTGACTGGTGTGAAACATCACGCATGCAAAATGCTTCGCGCTGCGGAAGTGCTGCTTCATACCAGTATCCCACAGGATCAAGACTATCATGACTATAAGATAATGCCATTTCTCTCGCCCATGCATAACTATTATTGACAGTGGTGTCTGAAGAGCGAAACAGTGATACTTCAGCAGAAGGTGTATAGACAAAAGGTCCATTCGAATGAGTAGAACAACTACTTAAGCTGGCTAACAACAAAGGCCAGAGTAACAATTTTTTCATAATAACAGATATTAGTATTTCGGTTTAAAGATCTATTATTTGTAGAAAAGCAGATGAAAGAATCGTCCGAAAGAATAGAAAGATCGTACAAAACAGCTACTTCTCACTCGCTTTATGGACAAATGTAGTAAATATTGCATAACCGGAATAGCTTGATCGATCCGGTTCTTACTTCCCATTTATCTGTATCAAAGTAGCTGTTAGTTAAGAGATATGTTTGATTTAAATAACTCATACGTTTATACACATAGTCAAATCCTTTTGTAATTTGCAACCGGCAAATGAAAGTTTCAAAGCGGCAAACTGAATTTAGCAAGTAGCTAAATCTGTTTAGCTACTTGCTAAAATAAAATCTACTACACAGAGTTTTTTCTTGTTTTATCCTGCACTATCCAGCACAAAACTATTCTATCCCTTTACATATCGGTTT
>JBOFDD010000273.1:0-2318 GCA_051646645.1 Bacteroidales bacterium
AATGGAAATGTAGAGATACTGCATGCAAGAGCAAATGCGATCTATCGGGAAGATAAAGGTAAGAGTTTACGGAAATCGCACGAAAATCCTGAGATACAAAAACTTTACGAAGAGTATTTAGGAAAGCCTCTTGGAGAGAAGGCGCATTCGTTGCTTCATACTCATTATTTTAATAAATCTGATGATTAAAAATTATATCCGGATATTACTATGACAACATGCAGACTTGCCTGTACGGCAACAGAACAAATTAGATCTGTTTGCGAAAAATTCGGAAACGATCCCGGAGAATTAATCCATATATTACATGAAGTTCAGCACCAGTACGGCTATTTGCCTGAAGAGGTTCAGAGCTTAATAGCCAGTTGCTTACGTATCCCGGCTTCGAGAGTATATGGGGTTGTAACGTTTTATACCTATTTTACGATGTCACCGAAGGGAAAATATCCTGTATCGGTGTGCATGGGTACAGCGTGTTATGTAAGAGGTTCAGAGAAAATACTCGAACAGCTTGAGCGTCTGTTAGGCATTCAGGTGGGAGAGACAACTCCGGATGGAAAGTACTCTCTTGATTGCCTGCGTTGTGTCGGTGCTTGCGGTCTTGCTCCCGTTGTTATGATAGGAGAAAAGGTCTATGGACGCTTGCAACCCGTTGATATGAAGAAGATAATGGATGAACTGGAGTAGTCAGACTACAATAAGTCATTGAGGTCATCTCGACTTTTGGGCGTTAATTAATTTTAGTCTGTTTCAAACTCATTTTTTGCTTTAATAGCGAAGCAATAGCGGGCTATTGCAAGATAGTGAAACGGAAAATGAGGAAGAAAGAGGCAAAATTAATAACGATATTGGGTCTTTTATAAACTATTTACTCCGTTTCCAAAAGTCGAGACGACCTCATTGATTATATTCAGCTTTCGGAAAATAAATGAATGTGAAAACAAATTTTTATTTCGAACAATATCTTTCAAAGGCATGTTAATACAATGATGTTCTAATATTTAAAAATTAAAATTATGGAAGAACAATATCATGAACCTGTCAAAGATTTAGGTCAGGAAGCACGCGACAGAGCACGGGCTTATAAAAGTTTAATTGAAGAAATTGAAGCTGTTGACTGGTATGACCAGAGAGTTGCGACCGAAATGGATCCGGAGTTAAAAGCGATTCTGGTTCACAACAGAAATGAAGAGATTGAACATGCTACTATGATACTTGAATGGATCAGACGTAAAATGCCGGAAGCATGGAATCCTCAGCTCGAGAAATATTTGTTTTGTAAAGGAGATATTTTATCTCATGAGCATGAAGATGAAGAAGATGTAGCAAAACAAAGTGGTTTGAAAATAGGTAAAATTAAATAGAAGGAGGATTAGTTATGGATTTTCTAAAAAGAGAATTAGCTCCTATATCTGCTGCCGGATGGAATTTTATTGATGAAAGGGCAACCGATGTTATAAAAGCAAGCTTAAGTGCAAGACGTTTTATGTCAGTTAATGGCCCGCTTGGTCGAAATACTGAGGCTATAGGTACAGGTAAAATGGAAGTCAGCAGTGAGGCAGAGGTTCCGTTTGGTGTATATAAAGTTATGCCGCTGGTTGAACAACGCATCCATTTTACAATGAACCGGTGGGAGTTAGATAACATTGACCGGGGTGCTATTGATATAAATACTTTCAACCTGGACGAAGCTGTAAAAAAAGCAGCCCGTTTTGAAGAATCTGTTGTTTACAATGGTCTTGTAGAAGCTGATATTACCGGATTACGTAAAGCAACAGAGCATAAAACGCTTTCTTTCGGTAAAACTTACGAAGAGACTTTGGGTAACTTAATGAAAGCTATTTCAATATTGAAGAACTCATATTCTCCAACTCCATATGCTTTGATTGTGAGTTCTGAAAAATGGAGCTACCTAAATCTTATCGGAAAAGATTCTGAGTTTATTAAAAATATGACTAATGATCTAAGCATTAAGATTATTGTGAGTAATTACATTGATAATGCATATTTGCTTCCAATGGATAATGAAAATTTTGAATTAACAATTGGTCAGGATTTTGCAATTGGATATCAGGGAGCAACTAATAAAGATGTCGAATTATATATTACTTCAAGCTTCACATTCAGAGTATTAGATCCTACGTTGGTAGTTGTATTTGAATAGAGAATAAGTGCTGTAACGCATTTGCATAAAGAGTTGTGATTAAATAGTAGTGTTTAATCACAACTCTTTATGCGTTTACTCATATGGATCATACCCTGTGAACACGTATAGATATTGTGCGAAAACAATTTAGCTAAGAGTAAAGATAAACTAT
>JBOFDD010000274.1:0-5360 GCA_051646645.1 Bacteroidales bacterium
CAATCCCCGAACGGTTTACCCGCGTGATGTTTACCCCATAGAGATTGCGGAGACGAAGGGAACCTAGTGTTTTACCGTTTACATCTTGCTGAGTCACGAGTATCCGGCGGGAAACAAGCTCGCTGTCAATCTCGTTCCAGTCGATATTCTCCTCATTCCAGTTTAAGTCTTCCTGCTTTCCAAACAGAAGTTCGAGCCACTGAGCATCGTCTTCGGTAGTCATAACAAGAACAATTTCGTTTGGAGCAAAAATGGTGTCTGAAGTAGGTATTATTACTTTCCCGTCGCGCCAGATACGTGATATGACAAAGACTTTATGAGAGAGCTCGACGACTTCACGTACGGTTTTACCAAACAATTGCTTGTTGGTAACCTGAAAACTTGTAATATACATCTTCTTCTCCTTACGGTCACTTGAAGAACTACGCTCAATACTTTTCGGGAAAACAGATTTAAGGAGAACAAGAGCAAGGATCACTCCTACAACCCCCATCGGATAAGTAACGGCACACCCAAGAGCTATCTCTGCAGAAGGTATGGACGGATCAACAGAACGCATATAATCGAGCGTTTGCTGTGCTGCCCCTAATGCGGGTGTATTGGTTACGGCTCCGGAGAGAATACCCATCATTTCGGACATGGATATCCCGAAGGAGTAGTGAAAGACTACTGTCAGAATTAATCCGACCACAACAACCAGTGATGCAAGCATGGTCAGCTTAACTCCCCCTTCTTTCAGCGACGAAAAGAAACCGGGACCTACCTGAAGTCCAAGAGCATAGACAAAAATAATCAGTCCGAAACTCTGAGCAAAGCTTAACATCTGAGGGTTAGGCTCAAAGCCAAGATGCCCCGCAAGAATACCCACAAAAAACACAAATGTAACACCTAATGATACACCTGCGATTTTTATTCGTCCCAGGACTAATCCGAGTGCACTTACGGCACAAAAGAGCAAAACAGACTGAACTACAGTCTGAGTTGTAAACAGTGTTTCTAAAAAATCCATGATTTTGAAATGAGGTGCAAAAGTAGTAAGTTACATCATAGGTTGTACTTCTTTTGGGATAAAAATTCACTTTTACCGTTTGAGTACATATCCGGATAAACAAAACAGGGGTGGATAATGTTATTTGAACAATTCTAACTATGAGGTCATCTCGACTTTTGGAAACGTCGAAAATAGTTTCTAAAAGACCCCATGTCGTTATTAATTTTGCCTCTTTCTGCCTCATTTTTCACTTTATTATCTTGCAATAGCCCGCTATTGCTTCGCTATTAAAGCTAAAAATGAATTTGAAACAGACTAAAATTAATTAACGCCCAAAAGTCGGGATGACCTCTATAAACAAAACGAAGTTATGGGAGTTTCAAAAGTATGGATTGAAGAGGGATGTATTGCATGCTGCAATTGCGAAGAGATTTGCCCCGAAGTATTTGAAGTAACAGACACATGTCATGTGCAGGTTGTTCCTGATCTGATGAAGTTCGAACAGGGTATTAAAGATGCGGCAGATGCTTGTCCCGTAGAGGTTATCAAGTTTGAGTAAAGCTATACAGTAAGGTAAAATAAAAGAGGGAACCTGAACCGGTATAACCGGCAGGTTCCCTCTTTTATTTCAAAGTAGCTCTGACAGAGGATCAATCTCTGCGTCCGCCAAGGAAAATCATAATGTAATATACCAGTGTAGCCAAAGATCCTAAAGCTGCAATCACATAAGTATATGCTGCCCATTTAAGTGCATCCTGTGCTTTATCATAGGTATAGGAATTGGTAATACCTGCGTGGGATAACCAGGCAAGCGCTCTCTGACTGGCATTGATTTCAACCGGAAGGGTAACGAAACTAAACAGCGTAGTAAGCGCAAACAGGATAATACCAAACAACAATAATTGCGGGAAACGGTGAAGTAACAGGATACCACCCAGTAGAATCCATTGCACCCAGGTGGAAGCAAAGCTTACAACCGGAACCAATGCCGAACGCATTTTAAGCGGAGCATAAGCCTGAGCGTGCTGAACAGCGTGACCACACTCGTGAGCTGCTACAGCTGCAGCGGCAATACTGTTGCTAAAATACACATCGTGACTCAGGTTTACTGTCTTTGTAACCGGGTTATAGTGGTCTGACAACTGTCCCTCTACAGATTCGATACGAACATCATATATTCCGTTATCATGTAACATCTTTTCTGCCACATCACGTCCGGTCATACCATTGTTTGTCGGAATCTTTGAGTACTCAGTAAATTTACTTCTCAAACGTGCCTGAATTAACCAGCTAATCAGCGCGAAGCCGATAAAAATAATCCAATACATAGTATTTGTTTAAATATTTATTTATTGAGGTCATCTCGACTTTTGGAAACGTAGTAAATAGTTTCTAAAAGACCCCATGTCGTTATTAATTTTGCCTCTTTCTGTCTCATTTTTCACTATATAATCTTGCAATAGCCCGCTATTGCTTCGCTATTAAAGCAAAAAATGAATTTGAAACAGACTAAAATTAATTAACGCCCAAAAGTCGGGATGACCTCATTATTTTCTACTACAAATTACTTGCCAAAGCTATGAAACTGTTTTGATTTTTTCAAAAGAAAAACCTTAAAAAGCAAAAGCAGGTAATTAAAATGAATAACAATCTATCAACATAAAAGTAACAAAATTCGTTGAAATAATTTGTGCTAATCAAATGAAATTCTACCTTTGCTGTGATTAAAAAGTTGAAATATATGCTATTAGATGTTTTAAATGTAACAAAAAACTACTCCAATCACAGAGCACTGGACGGCGTGAGTATGCACGTACCTCAGGGAGTTGTTTATGGACTGTTAGGTCCGAATGGTGCAGGTAAAACCACTCTGATTCGCCTGATTAACCAAATCACCATGCCTGACGCCGGAGAAATACTTCTTAACGGAAATAAACTCTCCAGACAGGACATTGAACGGATTGGCTATCTTCCGGAGGAGCGTGGTCTGTACAAAAAAATGAAAGTAAAGGAGCAAATTATCTATTTTGCGCAACTTAAAGGATTGAACCGAAATGAAGCACGTCTGAGAATGAAAGACTGGTGCGATCGTTTTGAAATACCTCATCTGCTTGATAAAAAGGTAGATGAATTATCTAAGGGGATGCAGCAGAAAATTCAGATTATCTGCACTTTACTACACAATCCGAAGTTACTGATCTTTGACGAACCGTTCAGCGGATTTGATCCGGTCAATGCGATTCTGCTCAAACGTGAAATCCACCGGCTTAAAGACGACGGGGCTACATTTATCTTATCTACTCACAACATGAATTCGGTAGAGGAACTTTGCAGCCACATCACCTTGATAAATAAATCACACGTAGTACTTGAAGGCGAAGTGGAAGCTATACGACATAATAACAAATCGGACATTTTGTCTGTGACGGTAGATCGTATGCCTGACAATCTTACATCTGAGATGCTTGAAATTATCAGTTCGAAAGAAATTATGGGTAAACATGAATACCGGATAAGAAAAAATCCATCGGTAAGTAATCGTGATCTGATCCGTCAGATAGCTGAGGTTTCAGAAATATATGGATTCACCGAAGAGATGCCAAGTATGGAAGAGATATTTGTGAAAACTGTCTCAGAAAAAGAGAAAGGAGAAAATCATGAGTAAAATTGGATTAGTTATACAAAGAGAGTATACGGCAAAAGTCCGGAATAAAACATTTATACTTCTGACTTTTCTGACTCCTCTTATTTTCATTGCAATGATAGCAATCCCTTTGTGGTTATCGACATTTAAGAGTTCTGATGTTCAGAAAATAGGAATCGTAGATCATACTTCCCTCTATAAAGATGTATTGAAAAATACCGGGCAGTATAATTTTATAGTACTGGATGATAGCAATGTTAATTTAAAAAATACCGGATCGGAGACTGATACAACAAACCGGTTCGATTCGTATCTGATTATCGACAAACCGATAACTAAAGAGAATAATAAAATCACATTTATTTCGGACAAACAAATCAGTACGGACTTACGTAAATATGTTGAGAATAATTTCGAATCCTATGTTTACGATCAGAGATTAAATGAAAGCGGCGTTGACAGCATTAAACAAATCATTGCCAATTCAAAAATACCGGTAGAAGTAAGTACTATTAAAAAGACTGCTGAAGGCGAAGATATGCAGACATCGGGTGAGTTTGCATCTGCGATCGGAATCGTAATAACAATGGTCATTTATATGTTTATATTCTTCTATGGTGCTCAGGTAATGAACAGTGTTGTAGAGGAAAAAAGCAATCGTATTGTTGAAATTCTGATTTCTTCTGTTTCGCCGATGGATCTGATGATGGGCAAGATTCTTGCTGTCGCTCTTGTAGGTTTAACACAGATGATGATCTGGATTGTGATGATTGGCGGCGCTATGGCCTATTTCTCGCTTTCAGCAACCATGTTCGGTTCAGCTGACGCAACAGCAATAGCTAATCCGGATAGCAGTGCCGAAATGATCAATGAGATTATGGGCATTATGCAAAGCTTCGACTGGGGATTGATCATCAGCATGTTCATCTTATACTTCATCGGGGGGTATCTGATTTACTCTTCATTATTTGCTGCCGTGGGTGCGGCTGTAGACAATCAGGCAGACACACAGCAATTTATGTTACCAATCACTCTTCCGATCGTATTCGGACTTTATGCGGCAATATACAGTGTTGAAAATCCGGACGGACCTCTGGCTTTCTGGTGCTCGCTGATTCCATTAACATCGCCGATTGTGATGATGGTCAGACTGCCTTATGATGTACCTGCATGGCAGATTATTCTGAGTCTTGCCATTCTGTATGCAAGCTTTGTGGGTGTCGTATATATTGCCTCCCGTATTTATAGGGTCGGAATATTAATGTATGGCAAAAAGACGAATTACAAGGATCTGTTGAAATGGATCAGACAATAAATATTGAGGTTATTACGACTTTTTTAGATAAAGTAATGACCTCATAGTTTTGAGGATGACCTGAAAACGGTCATCCTCTCTTTTTTTAATTAGCTAAAGGATGAAAGAAACGATTATCAATCTCCAATCAACAGGGCTTGTGCTGGAGGGAGGAGGAATGCGCGGTACGTTTACCGCAGGAGTGCTGGATTTGTTTATTGATAAGAAAATATCTTTCCCTTACATAATAGGGGTCTCAGCCGGTGCATGCAACGGACTCTCCTATATATCAGAACAAAAAGGGCGTACGAGGACTATTAATATTGATATGCTTCGGAAGTATCACTACATAGGACTTAAGTCTTATCTGAAAAAAGGAAGTTGGATTGATCTGGACTTGCTGTTTGATATTTTCCCGTTTGAAGAAGTTC
>JBOFDD010000275.1:0-8324 GCA_051646645.1 Bacteroidales bacterium
GTTACCCTGGAATCAGATCATTCTCTGTAGGGTTGAAGTTTAACTTATAATAAGAACGAAGCAGATGAAAAAATATATTGCAATTGCCTTGATGGCATTATCTATTTCTTCTTGTCAGTTAGTTGATGTATTAGACAAGAAGCCTGAATTCGAAGCGGATCTTGAAGGAGCGATTACCGATCCAAAATCAGTTGAGCTGGCTTTGAACGGTGTTTACTCTAAACTTCCTTCAAACGGTTATAATGTAATCTTCCCTACTATGCAGGGAAGCTTTCAGGCAGGAACAATGCTTCGTCAGGATTCAATTACTTCGGGTAACTCGATCAACATGATGGAACGTTATGCGAATATTCTTTCTTACAGCAGCAATTTTACTGATGCTGAATGGGATGGTGATTACCAGACTATTAAAAATGCAAACTTCCTGATTGAAGCTGTAAATAAAATCGATGAAAAGAAATTTGCACCGGGACGTAAGCAAGAGGTTATCGGTGAAGCGCACTTCCTTCGTGCTTTTGCCAACTCCCGCCTGATCGAAAGATATGCAGAATACTGGGATCTGAATAGCAAATACGGTCTTATTCTTCGTAATGAGAGCCCGAATGCCGGGAATGTATACAAACAGCGTAGTACAGTTGCCGAATCGTATGATGCAATTTTCAGCGATCTTGATGTAGCTATTGCTAATGCGCCAAAATACAAAGCCTCTTATCAGGCTTCAGCTCAGGCTGCAAAGGTTCAGAAAGCGAAAATGCTTTTTTATTCTCGTCAGTATGACCGTGCTCTGACTCTTATTAAAGAGGTAAAGGCTGAGGTAAAGCTGGAAACAACTTATGCGGGAATTTACGATAAGCACAGCTCTTCACCTGAAGTCCTTTTTGCTCGTGTATTCGGATCGAAAGATGCACCAAACACTTCTGTTCGTGAAAATGCATATAAAAAAGGATATTGGGGTCCTACGAAAGAGTTTGAAGCTATAGCAGGAGATGACCCGCGTACAGATGTTATCTATAGTCATATTCCTAAATTAGAATATGGAGGTAAAGTTCAGTACAACATTAAGTCAATCAAGAAAGCTTTCAACGACAAAAACGATATGCCTATCATGTATATGCGTACGGCTGAAATTTACCTGATGGAAGCGGAATGTTTGTATCGTACAGGAGCTGATTTTGCTACAGCTTACGCTCCGATTGCGGAACTTCGTAACCGTGCCGGAGCAGCTTTGTCTGTACCAGCTTCAGTTGAGGAGATGGAAGATGCTATTCTGAACGAATGGATTATCGAAATATCTTTTGAAAACTGGCACGAGTGGTATGCAGTACAACGTTTCTGCGATGGCGATAAACTTGATTTTGCCAAACTTCTTGAACTAAACTCGTCTTTACGTAAAAGACACGAAGATGAGAAAGATAAAGAAGCAGATTTGAATCGTTTGAAAATTCGTCGAATCAATCGTATTCCTCCTTCAGAGACAAATACAAATCCGGTAGAACAAAATCCGGGATGGTAATATAAAAAAACAAAGACCGGGAACTTTACAGATCCCGGTCTTTACTATATCAAAACACTAAAAACACGAATTACAGATGAGAAAAACATTAGCATTGATGCTTGGGCTTATGTTGTCTGTTGCTTCTTTTGCGGCGGATAGTTCGACCGGAATTAAGTTCTTCAAAGGAACATGGGCTGAGATTGTAGCGAAAGCCAAAGCTGAAAACAAACTTATTTTTGCTGATTTCTACACTCAATGGTGCGGACCTTGTATGAATATGGCAGAAGGCGTATTCACACTTCCTACTGTAGGTGATTTCTACAACAACAATTTCATCAATGTAAAAATTGATGCTGAAGAAGCTGAAGGAAGCGTACTTGCTAAGAAATATGGTGTGCGTAGCTACCCTACTTATGCATTTATTGATCCAAATACTCAGGAGAATCTACACCGAAGCGGAAGTACTCAGACTGCCGAAGTATTTATCTTCACCGGACAGAGTGCGCTGACTCCAAATATGCGTTCATTCTATATGGATGCTGAGTTCGACAAAGGGAACACGGATCGTGAGTTTCTTAAAGGATATATCAAGTATGCTTATTCAGTTTACAAAAGAGATAACGTGAAAACGGCTTTTGCTAAATTGATCGGAGGAGGAGCTAAACTGACCGATGCTGATATCTGGCCTATTTATGTAGATTGCATTCAGGGCATGGATACTCCGTATATTCAGCAAATCTCTGACAACTATGCTGAGTTTTGTAAACTGTTTGGGAAAAAATCTGTAGATGCAAAGCTTGCAAAGGAAACAACATACGGTGATGCTGCTAAAATTGCTGCTCTTTGTGATTTTGAAGGTAAGTCATTTAACTTGCGTATGATTGAAATCGGACAGTTGCAGCGTGCAAAAAACTACGATGCTTTAGCTAAAGCTATTGATGCTCTTATCGCTGATCCGTCAGTAAACAGAGGTGAACTTTGCAGCCGTCTTAAATTTGTTATCCGTACCCGTTCAATTACTGATCTTCCTCAGGCATGGGCAAAGAAAACACTGGAATATTATCAGTATATTGCTTATAATGCAGAAGATCGCCGCGATCCGTATATTCACCATGAATATGCTGCTGCACTGGAATCAGTTCTTCGTTCGGTACCTGCAGATCAGTGGGTAAATTATTTACCGGAATCTGTTGTTAAAGCTCCTGTTGCTGGTAAAAAAGAATACTCTATGCGTCCGGATGCGCTTAAAGCTAAACCGACAAAAGGGAAAAAATAAAATTTCGGATTATCCTGACATAAAGGATTATCACAATAAAAACAGCAAGAAACAAGGTCACACAGACTTTGCTTCTTGCTGTTTTTTTATTCTGACGAGGATTCAACTGATCTATCGGACATGGATACCATGTCATAAATTCCCTGTTTTTACTATCATTTTATCATTTTCCTAATCGCTGAGGATGCGATAGATTCTACACAAAATATTTTCTGTCCGTACAGGTTACGCCTGATCAATTATGTATAGTGTTGTAAATCAGCATGCTAAGTGTGCGGATTTTATATATGCATCTTTCTGCCGGCAAATACGTACTTCTACGACACGAAATACGGATCTTTTTGGAAAATCGAACGTATATTCCCGCGAAAACATACGGTTGAATTTTTGAAAACATACGTATGAAAATATATTTTCGACCTTATGTTCTTGCGCGTTCGACCTTATGAATTTCCGAAACCCTCTTTTCTTATAAAAATAGGCCCATTTTACCCCAAAAACTCATTCTTTTTTTTGATCATTTTGGAATAGCAAAAAGATGCAGGAATTGATTGTTTGGTAACTATTTGTCTGTTTTGGACGTAAGTTGAGTATAGGCTCGGCCGCTATTTCTTCAAATTAAATTCAATTCGACTGAAGTATAAAATAGCATTTCAGCGTCATCTCCGGAAAAAGCGTAATATTGTTTACTAAATCATTTTCTTAAAGATATTATTGTGATTGTTTCCGTATTTTTGTATCCGGAAGAGCTATTCAGATAGTCTTCTCAGAAGAAAAGAAAAACCAATTATTTAACCGGATATTGTCAATGAGACGAATAACATTTTATTTTTTAATGCTCTTCCTGATATCAAGCTATCCTTTATCAGGACAGGAGAAAATCTTTGCCGGATATTTCGATATACCGGTAGGCAGTCCTCAGAATACCCAAGTAACCGGACGTATTCATCTTGAACGTAATAAAGATGTACACAAGACGCCAGTTCCTGAAAGTTACTATTTTAAAATACTACAAAATAAAGATGGTAATCTGTTCCGTATAGAAACGGTATATGATCTGTCAAAGCGTATAATGGGTGTTATGTATGTGAATGAAAACCGCATAATAAGTCCTGTTCCACTTGATTATAATCTGACTGTTGCTTTGATGGATAATCAGCAGGTTATAAATAAGTTTGATGTAAAAATACATGCTACAGATAAGACTTTGTGGAATGTTCTTTATGAACGGTACGCTTCCGGATTAACCGAAAATTCACGAATGTATGGTCGTATGAAATATACAGATCGGGAAGTAAGCAAGCTTATTGATGAGCTAAGACAAAACAACGGGCGCTTTCTGAATGAGAAATGTTATACAGCAGTTCCTCAGGATTACATGAATGGCTATAACCGGAATGTGAGTTCGCGCGAAGGAGCTACTATAGAGTATGACTGGGCACGTATTACAGAGAAAATAGGAGGACTTGGTTATGCTTATGCCAAATCTTCTGTATTTGGTCCTGATGGAGCCCCTGAAAAACGTGCTTCGCTTCGTGAGGCTATAAAAATGGCGTTGATTGCTTATATGCGTTCAGTTCCTGTTTACGGACATGAAGTTCTTATTGACGGAAAACCTGTCGGAGATTGCATCGGTGATGGTCTCGCAATGTTGAATAAGTACAAACTTAGCGGTATTCAGATACCCACACATCAGTGGGCACTTACGGATGCTCTTATAGTTCCTGTTGTACAACTGATGCCTGATATCCTTAGGGGTGTGGCAAATGGAGATTCTTCATCTTTAGAACTTCATGATGAACTTATACGTTATTTCCAGCTTTTCTTTGCTGAAGTGAATAAAAGGAGACGAATAGACGATCCGTCAGAGCGATGGGGCGAATTGCAGGATACGTGCTATTCGTCGGGAGCATGGGCTGATGCTAATCTGGGACACCGCTCCAGAACATTACTTGCGCTTCCGCTTATTTGGGGAGATTATAACAGACCGGTCACGTATGTGGATTATTGGTACAGTGATTTTTATAAAAATCCGCCGTTTAAAGATTTTAGCTTCTCTCCCGGCTGGAGTCCGCATGGGGTTGTTTCTGATATCCGGTACTGGATGACAAAATATATAGTACCGGCTCATCGTTATATCCAATCGGGTTTTCAGCCCGATGGTACAGTTTCTCATCATATCGGGCATGCAACAGATGCAGCTATGGTGGCTTATGGCTTTGAGTGGCTTACTGATTGTAGTGAAGGGTATAACTATCTGAAAGGAACTCCTTTTGAAGTTCCGGCAAAATTTCCGCAATTTCAGCTTGATCGTTTACTCCGCGTTTATCCGAAGTTGTATTATAAGCAGCGGATGGATTTACTTCTTGCAGGTAGGTCGTTTAACGAAGATATGAAGAAGTTTGTACTGAAACGTTATTCAGGTGCTGTGGCTAATTTACTGGACTCGCAGAGAGATCTTTCGGAACTTGCCGGTGTAGCTGATCTGATCCGGGTGAAAGATCAGATTACAAATGGAGAATATGAATATTCGGGAACTGAGGCTTATTGGGTAAACGAATATCTGGTTCATAGGAGGGGAGAGAACGAAAAACCTTACTACTGCTCACTGAAGCTTAAATCGGAGCGAACCGTCGGAGCCGAGGACTTTGATCGTAAAGTGCGCCGTTCCTGGAATATGGGATACGGAATCCTGCTTTTGCGCACGAAAGGAGATGAGTATGCAAATGCAGCTCTTGATAAATTTGACTGGCATGCGCTGCCCGGATTGACAGAAGAGTGGCGCACAGATCCATTCCCGGTTAAGGGTGGAGCTCAGGCTTCGCTTCCGGGGAAGAATAAAATATCGGGAGTACTTGCAGATGGTTGTTTCGGGATGGGAATTTATCACCACCTGCCCGGAGAGAAATACAGTTCGGCAAACGCGCTTAAGAGTTACCATTTTGTTGATAATCTGATTGTAGCTCAGAGCAGTGATGTAAACAGGCCGCATAAAGGCGAACAAAAGGAGATTGTGACCTTTGTAGATCAGTCTTTGCTGAGCGGAAAACTTACCTGGTGCGTTACAAATAAATTGAGTGTGACGGATGAGAACCAGTCTGTCAATATTTCAGTACCTGTAACGGATATCAGCTGGGCACATCAGGGCGATAAAGGATATGTGTTTATACCTGACCGGAAATTGCAGCTGCGTATTGTAACGGGTAAAGAGATTAATCAAACAGCTGTTTCCGGTGAGCAGAATAATAAATGTGGTTACATTCTTGGATTAAGTCACGGAATTGAACCGGGAGATGAATTGGATAATTCCTGTACTTATGTGCTGATACCGGGTGTGACAGCAGAAGAGATGCCTGAAGTTGTAAAAAAGATAAGGAAAAGTATTGAAGTAAACATAGTAGCTGAAACTGCTCATTCATTTTATTCTGCTGCGGATAAAGTGTGGCAGTTTGCATTCTTTAAACCGGGTGCCGCTTCTGTCGGTAAAATAACAGTCGTATCGGACGATACAGCTCAGATTATGTTGTCCGAAAAGCCGGATAGCTGGAGCTTGACTGTAAGTAATCCTTCTCCTGATGGTGTGAAACAAACTCTTTCATTCTTCGTATCCCGTAAATTGAAAGCTGGTGCTTATTCATACAAATTAAAAGGAGTATATCCCCTCGACGGAGAGACTATTCTCATAAAGCCTGAAGGGAGAGGTTCTCGTGTGACGGTTGAACTTCCCGATATCAGAGATGCAGAGAAATATAATTATCAGTCTGATCTCTACTCGGGCAGTCCGCTTGAAATTGAAATACCGAAATAATAAAGAAAAGAGGAAAATCGCCATTGGAGATCTTCCTCTTTTCTTTTTTTATTTTGCGGAATTGATAATCCTGTTATTAAAGCAATACTTCAATCGGAGTGATTACTCCTTCTAAAGAAACCTCGTTAACATTAGTCATTGCTAAATTAATAATAACACGGTTTCCCGTCTTTTTTGCAGAAATGACTTCAAAATGAGGATCAGCGAGGAATATATCTGAATGAATCACGCGGCGGCTCTCCGGAACCCATGTGTCTACATCAATATTATTCAACGTTGATTTTGTACAATATAGGAGTAATGCTCCACTGCCTTTTCTGACAGCCATTTGCGTCATTTTTATCCATGCCGAAACAGGATATCTGTTTGTTAACAATTCCGTAACATCGCCGTCCGGAACTTTAGATAGTCTGGCAGACATATAATCGTTAAGATCGGATTTAGTTGCAGCAAACCACTCTTGCTTCAGGTCGGACAAAGGTTTGAATCCGGAAAAATCGAATTCAAACTGAGCGAGTGAATTGTTATCATTATAAGTGCTTAGCGAAAGAGAACAACGTATCGTATTCCCCCTTTTATCACAACTTTTACTGTGTGGAACGAGTTCTGCAACAAATAGCTTGTCATCAGAAATTGTGATTGCATTGCCATAGAATGACTCTAAGTTTTCATAAAAGCCTTGCATGTAATACTGCTTTGTATCCTCAAGGTTTAAAGAAACCAATTGCTTGTAGTATTCATTCTTATCAAATCGTAACGAGGGACGATCTCTGTACGAATCTTTTCCTCTGATTCCCTTATATGTAATTACGAATGTGATAGAGCCATTGGTGTATTCTATGTCGGAAATCTGAGTGTTATCAATATCTTCTTCAGAGTAAATATAAAAATTGCTTCCTTCCTGGCTGCTTGAGCAGAATTCTGCCCATTGACTCAGGTATTTTGCAGTAAACTTGTCAGTTTGTTTCAATCTGTAAAGTTCATCAAAAGCGAAATCCGATGTCTCCGGTTTTTTGATTCCGTCTTTCCATCTTGCATAACCACGAGAAGCCATAAAGAAACTTCCGGGCTTTTTGGCAAATCCGTCAAATGAATATGACTGAGTGAATTCTTTTCCGTTTATTTTTCCTGTAACCTTGAATTTTAACGTACCACTCTCTTCATTTTTTTTCTTCAATGGAGGATTGTGTTATGTCAATTTTTTTTCCGTTGACAGTTTTTTCTCCTTTTGTTTCTGTAACCGATTTTACGGCTTTGTAAACATAATCAGATGGAGATAGAGAAAAATAAGTTTTAATATCATCATTTAGAGGAGCCGCAACAGATTCAGAACCATCGCCAGGTGCCGGTTTCTCGGTTGGTGGCTGAGTGAATTCGGATGTTGGATCTTCTTTGACGCAACCGACAATCAGGGTTGCAATAATTGCTATCGTTAAAATCTTTTTCATTGAGAATTTATCTAAAGTTTATAATGCGACATTGTCAGAATTCGCTTCCTAAAGTAATTGCATTGTTTTTCATATTGTCATACGATTCGCTCTAACAATATCTGTTACTTGGTTTAGTTTGGGCGGCAAAAGTAGAAACATTTTGATCAAAATAGAGAATGGATGTTATTAAAAATAATGTATATATGGTACAACTTAGTTAAAATAGCAGCTAAGATTTGTTCTTATGCTTATTATTTTCCAATAATGAACGTACATTCTCTATTCGTGTTTATTAAGTAGAGTCTGAATATCTTT
>JBOFDD010000276.1:0-3980 GCA_051646645.1 Bacteroidales bacterium
CATCTTTTTTTCATTCTGTTTTGCATGTTTTATTTAAACGTTTGATAGCTAAAGTATTGTTTCGAAATAAAAAATACGAATAAATTTGTCTGTTTCCCACATTAGCTATGCTTTAACGAATCTTAGCCTTGTAAATTATTATATTCTTCTTTTGTCATGAGGCGAAAACCGGAACAATGCCTCTCCGTTTCAGCAAACATTTTTTCATTCCTTTTCATAATTTGCTCATATCCCAAAAACATAATCTTTCATCTTTAAAAACTAAACAATAAAAAAATTACAGGCAAATAACTCATTACCAAACAGATAGAACCACATATAAACAAACAAACATCTTAATTCACACTTATTAAATATATTATGCTTCAGAAATCAAAATTAAAAATAAATTACTATAAATGTAAACATATCTCAACAACACGAATTTAAAGCAAAAGAAATTATTCACAAATTTATAGCGTAATAAATCTAATTACGCAATCCTTAAAACTACCAGTAAGATGAAAACTAAACAGTTACACAAACTCAGAGTATTATCATTGTCGCTATTCTTCTCCCTTTTGGGATTGTTAGCTACATCAGCTCAAACCACGGGAACAGGCTTCGACCCGAATGCCGTTATGATGGATGACTTTGAAAGCGGAAGTACATCGAAATGGACAGCACGTCCGGGAACCCGGGGTGAAAAAATGTCATTTGATCTCATGAATGCTTCAAATGGAGACCTCGTAAAATTTGGCAATCATGCCCTGAAAGTAAACATCGACTTCACTAACGCACAGGCTAACCAAACTCTGACTGCTCAGATTAGCCCCGGCTCCTCAGGCGAAGCTTTGCAAATCCCCGGAAATGCGGCAGGTGGTAAAAGGCTTGGAATGTGGGTTTACGCTACCCCTGGTGTACAAGGGATGTGGATGCGTGTATCAACAAGACCTATCGGAGCTACATCCGGCGTATCAAACAGTGATCTGGCAGGCTCTGTTAACTGGACCGGATGGAAATACGTTCAGTGCGATTTACCTAAAGGTCATGAGTTCCATCCTGACGGAATTCGTTTTCTTGTACTAAAAAGTAACACAAACTACTTTGTCAACGGATATGTGATTATTGACAATATCCGTGTGACAAATCAATCTTATACTGAAGATCTGTTTGTCCCAACTATCTCTTCATTAACTGGCAATGGTGAAAATTTGGCAGGAACATTCTCAACCAGTCAGTTAAACCTGTCTGCTTCATTCAGTGAATCCGGCAATCCATCCAGCGGTCTAAACTACAATAGCATATTTATGTCTGTAGACGGATATAAATTTAAAGCCGGCGATCCGGGGTTCAGTCTTGACGAAACAAATAATACTGTCTCATTAAGTGGAATGAATCTTTCAAACGGACCACACAGCGTAATTGTGAATGTAGAAGATAATTTCGGACATGTTACGACTCGCAAAGGTGATTTCACGATTGAAGCAACTGATGGCAGATCTACAATTGTAAATACAGTCAACCCGGCAGAATTAAAAGTTGGAAATCCATATAAAATCAAGATCAATACAAATAATTCGAAGGATGTAAAAGAATTAAATATCGTCCTTGCTCTAAACAACATAGGATCGGTCAAAGAAACAGGTGGAGTAGAATTTGCTACTTCTGCACAAACTGGAAGCAGCTATTCTTTTAATCCAAGAAGCGGACAACTGACTATAAGTTTAAAAAATGACATTTCAGCTGAACTAACTGAAACTCTTGCTACAATAAACGTAGAAATTTCAAAATACAGTAACCCTACAGATATTCTTATTTGCTCTCCGGTATCAGCTAAAGCTGTTTACTCGGATAACTCTCTATCATTATTCTCTTTGTTCAAAACTTTTGAGAAGAATGTAACTGCTGACTTTAAATACTCTGTATTAAAAAGAGTTGTTGGTGCTCCGGGAGAAGTATTGGTAAGCAACAACGATGGCAGTCCTCTTTCCGGCGCAACGGTTTATGTTTTAAATGAAGCAAAAACAGAAGTACTCACTTCGGCAATTACGGAAGCTGATGGTATCGCACGAAACATGTCATTTACAAACTCGGCACAAAGTGTAAATATATACGCAGGGAAAGACAATAAATACTCTTTTACACAATTAGTCCGGACTCTTGATCCGCTATATTCTAATATTCCTTCAGCTATCCGTGCAGGATCTACAAGTGACCCCAAAACATCTAAAACGATTACCTGGGTCAGCAATCCTGTCTCATCGTTCGAACCGGCAATATTAAAACTGGCTAAAAAAGTTGATGGAGAAAGTGCTTTTGCTGAAGTAACAGGAAAAACAAAAATACTTGAATATAATGCACTATTAAGTAACGGTATTGCAAAAGGGAATTCTGTTACGCTGAGTAATCTTGAACCGGGTACAACATATATTTATCAGGTAGGCGATGGGACTAACTGGTCTGCTACGCACGAATTTTCAACAACAAGTGACTCTAAAAAACTTTCATTTAGTGCATTTGGTGATCTGCAAGCAACATCAAATGATTTGATGGCCCGATTCGTTGCTGCTGCTAAGACTATTGAAGAGATGCCGGAAAGACCATGGTTCAACCTGAATGTCGGTGACATTGTAGATACTGATGACAGACAGGACTACTATTCTTATTACGGTTATTTATTCAATGAACGTCCGGGTTTTGCGAATATAGATATGGTTGCAGCTTATGGTAATCATGAATATATGGGTAATCCGGATGCCGATAACATTAAGTTTGTAAACGGGCATCACACTGTTGCTCCTTCAGCTAACTATAACGCAGAAATAGTTGGTACAGGGTCTTATGCATCCGAATACGGCAATATGCTTGTTATAGCTCTTGACTGGGCACACAAAGGAAATGCTACTGTCAATGAAATACTTACTGAACAAGCAAAATGGCTTGAAGATATTCTTAGCAAAACAGATAAAACATGGAAGATTGTTACTACCCACTACCCGATTTATCCATATGAATCAACTCCGGGCACACAAGCTATCTTCGGACCAATATTCGACAAATACAATGTTCAGCTATTTCTTTGCGGACATGGTCATACTTACGAACGTGTCCAGGTATTTCAAGGGAACAATGTTGTCCCTCCGGGTGATAAACGCACATTTACTCCGGGTATCGGCGGAACCATGTATTTCCAGTTGGGTGATATGACAAGATCTACAGCAAACGGAAGATGGATTCATTGTGCCGTTAACGGGAAAGAAATGAAAGTAACATCACGTGATGCAAACGAAAACATTGTTAGCAACGAGTGCTTTACTTTATATGCTTCGCCGATGAGTAATTATGGGTTACATTCAGTACTGTAAATGAGAAAGGGTCCCTTACGGCAAGTGTTGAAGGTGAAGAAATAACAAGTGGTAACGATGTAAAAGAAGGTAAATCAGTTGTCTTTAAAGCTATTCCAAATGATGGACATAAGGTTAAAGAGTGGAAAGTCAATAACAAAGTTATTGACGGACACGATGCAAATGAGTTTACACTGCATGATCTGGCTGAAGTTTCTCATGTTACTGTTGAATTTGATGCAGCAACCGGTACCGAAGAGTCGCTTGAAAGCCGTCTGAAAGTATATCCGAATCCATTCGCTGATCAGCTGATGCTTTCTGGTGCTGACGGATGTTCATTACGCATCGTGAATGTAGCGGGCTCAGTTATCCTGAATAAAGAGATTTATTCTTCTCACGAACAGATTAATCTGAATCACCTTACTCCGGGCGTTTATTTCTGTCATATTCAGAAAGACAAACAGGCAAAAGTTGTGAAAGTCGTGAAGAAATAATCATTTCATAAAACCAAAAATAAAGGGGGTGTGTCAAATCAATACGATTTCTGACACACCCTCCTTTTTTTAATAAAATTATGCAGATTGGCTATAATTCTTGAAATAAACAGTATTTACCCTCATTTCTCTCTTAATAGAGCTTTTTAAGATGCTCTGT
>JBOFDD010000277.1:0-3572 GCA_051646645.1 Bacteroidales bacterium
AAAGACGTGAACGATGCTGACAAGAAAAAGCGTAAACGTATTGATAAAGAAAAAATTGATGTTACAAAAGCAGCTCCGAAAGCTGGTGGAAACAACGTTAATGTAAATAAAAACAATCAGCACAATAAAGACAATCACAACAATCGCAGACCGCTTAAGAAACCTATTCTTAAAACGGAAGTAAGCGAAGAAGACGTTCAAAAGCAAATTAAAGAAACTTTGGCGCGTCTGACTTCTAAACCTGCGAACAAAGGTGCTAAGTTCCGTAAAGAGAAACGTCAGGCTATCCAGGACCGTCAGCAAGAGCGTATGGAAATGGAAGCAGCTGAAAGCAAGGTGCTTAAAATTACTGAGTTCGTAACTGCAAATGACCTGGCTAACATGATGAATGTGCCGGTTATTCAGGTTATCAGTACTTGTATGAGCCTTGGTATGATGGTTTCTATCAACCAGCGTCTTGATGCGGAAACAATTAATATTGTTGCTGAGGAATTCGGATACACAACTGAGTATGTAAGTGCGGAAGTTGTCGAAGCAATTACTGTTGAAGAGGATAAAGAAGAGGATATGATCTCTCGTCCACCGATTGTTACGGTGATGGGACACGTTGACCACGGTAAAACATCCTTACTTGACTACATCCGTAGTGCAAACGTAATTGCCGGTGAAGCTGGTGGTATCACTCAGCACATTGGTGCTTATCACGTAACAATGGAAGATGGTCGTATGATTACTTTCCTTGATACTCCGGGTCACGAAGCCTTTACGGCGATGCGTGCACGTGGTGCTCAGGTTACGGATATCGCTATTATTATTGTAGCAGCTGACGACAGTGTCATGCCGCAAACAATTGAGGCAATTAACCACGCATCTGCTGCTGGTGTGCCTATCGTATTCGCAATCAATAAAATTGATAAACCGGGTGCTAATCCGGATAAAATTCGCGAAGCTTTATCAGCAATGAACTATCTTGTTGAAGAGTGGGGTGGTAAATATCAGTCACAAGAGGTTTCTGCTAAGAAAGGTATCGGTATCGAAGACCTTATGGAGAAAGTATTGCTTGAGGCTGAGATGCTTGATCTTAAAGCAAATCCAAATAAACGTGCTGTAGGTTCTATTATCGAGTCTTCTTTGGATAAAGGTCGTGGTTATGTAGCTACAATCCTTGTACAGAGTGGTACTTTGAAAATTGGTGATGTGGTATTGGCCGGTACAAACCACGGACGTGTGAAAGCGATGTTTAATGAGCGCGGACAACGTGTGAAAGAAGCAGGACCATCAGAACCGGTATTGATTCTTGGTTTGAACGGAGCTCCTCAGGCGGGTGATGCATTCAATGTAATGGAAACTGAACAGGAAGCTCGTGAGATTTCGAACAAACGTGAGCAGTTGCAACGTGAACAAGGGCTACGTACTCAGAAACTTCTTACTCTTGAAGATATCGGTCGTCGTATTGCTATAGGTAACTTCCAGGAATTGAACGTAATCGTTAAAGGTGACGTGGATGGATCGGTTGAGGCTCTGTCTGACTCATTGATCAAACTTTCGACAGAAGAAATTCAGATCAATGTTATCCATAAAGCTGTTGGTCAGATCTCTGACTCGGATGTTGTTCTTGCAGCAGCTTCGAATGCGATCATCGTTGGTTTCCAGGTTCGTCCTTCCGTTTCAGCCCGCCGTCTGGCAGAGAAAGAAGGAGTAGATATCCGTATGTACTCTATCATCTATACAGCTATCGAAGAGTTGAAAGATGCGATGTCTGGTATGTTGTCTCCGGAAATCAAAGAAGAAATTACCGCTACAATCGAAATCCGCGAAGTATTCAAAATCACGAAAGTGGGTACTGTCGCCGGATGTATGGTTAAAGAAGGTAAAGTTAAACGTGGAAACAAAGCGCGCCTGATCCGCGATGGTATCGTGGTTTATACAGGTGAACTAGCTTCATTGAAACGTTTCAAAGATGACGTGAAAGAGGTTAACTTCGGCTACGAGTGTGGTTTGAACCTTGTAAACTACAACGATATTAAAGTAGGTGATATTGTTGAAACATACGAAGAGGTAGAAGTTCAACGTACTCTGTAATTATACTGATTTTACATGAACTAAATAGAGTTGCATGGAGCGGTAAAGGGATTATTTAATCCCTTTATTCTCCTTGCAACTTATATTGTTATAAGGCTATGGATAGTATTGACATTTTCTTTCTAATCATACTTGGTATTGCCTTTGTGTCTGGATTGTTCAAAGGTTTTGTACGTCAGCTGGCATCATTGTTAGCTCTGATTGTCGGCTTATGGGTCTCCTGGTTCTGGGCAGATAAGACACTGGACTTTCTTAATCAGCTCGATCTCTTTTCGGCAGATTTATTGCGACCTGCCTCTTTTGTTATAACTTTTCTGTTGACGGTGTTAGCAGTGAATTTTGTTGCCCATTTGGTGTCGAAAGGTATTAATTCGGTTGGTCTCGGCGGTGCCGATAAACTACTCGGTGCTATCTTTTCGGTCTCGAAATGGGTTTTACTTTTAAGTATAATTCTTAATTTATATCAAAGTATAGATCAAAAGGGTCACTTTTTGAGTGATGAAAAGCGTAAAAAATCATATCTTTACTCGCCAATACAAAAAGTTCTGCCTTTATGCTTCCCTTATGTGAAAGAGTATCTGTCTCAGGATAATCTTTTTACGAAAAAAATTATGGAATCAGATGAGATTAAGCAGGGTCTGAATTTGTTTTTGGATTAAAATGATTACAAACTTGTTATTCGTAATATATTGATAAAGCAATGCAAGAAAATAATAAAAACAATATTCTCGATGAAGTAACGCAGAGCGACTATAAGTATGGTTTTGTTACTGATATTGAGACAGAGGTAATTCCGGTGGGATTGAGCGAAGAAGTAGTTCGCCTGATCTCTCAGAAGAAAAACGAACCGGAGTGGCTTCTGGAGTTCCGCCTCAAGGCTTTTGAATATTGGAAAACGCTGAAGCTGCCTAAGTGGGCACATCTTGATATTCCGGAAATTGACTACCAAAGCATCAGTTACTATGCGGCTCCTAAAGCGAAAGAAGGACCGAAGAGTATGGATGAGGTAGATCCGGAGCTGGTGAAAACATTTAATAAATTAGGTATCCCGTTAGAGGAGCAAATGGCGCTGGCAGGCATTGCCGTTGATGCCGTTATGGATAGTGTTTCGGTTAAGACAACTTTTAAAGAAAAGCTGGCTGAACTGGGCGTTATCTTCTGTTCGTTTAGCGAAGCCGTACATAATTATCCGGATCTTGTAAAGAAATATATGGGATCGGTGGTATCATACCGCGATAACTTTTTCGCTGCTCTGAATTCTGCTGTTTTCTCTGACGGATCATTCGTTTACATCCCGAAAGGAGTAAGATGTCCGATGGAACTTTCTACTTATTTCCGTATCAATGCGGCCAATACAGGTCAGTTCGAACGTACACTTATTGTTGCCGATGATGAGAGTTATGTAAGCTATCTGGAAGGATGTACTGCTCCGATGCGTGACGAAAATCAGCTTCACGCTGCTATCGTTGAAATTATTGCTATGGATAGTG
>JBOFDD010000278.1:0-2276 GCA_051646645.1 Bacteroidales bacterium
TGGTGGCCCATGGTTCGTGATAAAAAAGGATATCGATCAAAACATTGTATATGTTTCTCACGCAAACAACTACAATCTTCACAACAACGATCACGATCTCTATTTGCATGGATTCCAGTTCATCAGCCACAATCCGTTAGCTGATCTTCATGATGGTGCTGCAATCAAATTCAAAATCAGACATACACCTGATTTCACAAACGGATACATTAGTAAAAAAGATGATATCATACATATCCATTCAGACAATGCAATAACCGGTATCGCACCGGGACAATTCGGTGTGATTTATGATAACGATGCCCGTCTATGTCTTGGAAGCGGAATAATCGTTTAAAAATTCAAAGGAGGGTGTGTCAAATCAATACGATTTTTGACACACCCTCCTTTTTTATACCTCTGATATCAGAGTTCAAAACATCCTCAGACTAGTACTTCATAAACAAAGCGCCCGTAAGCTATTTATCAGATTATCTGTCTTTTTGTCAAAATCCTAATCGCTAAGAGCAGCATTATTTTACGAAAATGTTTTCTTTCGGGCAAACAGGCTACTCCTGACCAGTTATATAAACATCTGATATTCAAACAACTAGTAATATTAATTTAATATACGCTTCGTTTTGCCGTAAAATACGTACCTCTACGCCGCAAAATACGGTTATTTTAAGAAAAACATACGTATTTCCGCGCAAAAACATACGGTCGAATTTTTATAAACGAACGTATGAAAATATATTTTCGACCTTATGTTCTTGCGCGTTCGACCTTATGAATTTCCGGAAGCCTTCTTTTGTCTCAAAATACGATTATTATCACCGGAAAACCCAACTATTTTCTTATCCATTTTTCATTATCAAAAAGACATTAAAACAAACGAATTTTAATCAAATAGAAAGTGCAAAGTCAATATATTACACAGCCACCCTCCAGAGGAAATATAACGGAACCTGACTTAAAAAAGAAAGAGGATGCATCAAAATATTACTTTTGACACATCCTCTTTCTTTATATTTAATACCAGTCTTTTTTTCTCATAAAACGCCATAAAAGAAGCGCGATTACCAGCATCACAAACAGTGCTCCAAAATAACCGTAAGGATTCTGAAGCTCAGGCATGTTCTGAAAATTCATACCCCATATTCCTGCCAGAAACGTAAGTGGAATAAAGATTGTTGAAACAACCGTAAGCCTTTTCATAATCTCATTCATCCGCAAGTCATTGTTAGCAAGATAAAGATCCATCAAACCCATTACCATTTCCCTCATATTCTCTATGGAGTCAACCATGTAATGAATACGATCAACAAGATCCGAGAAATAAATTCTCACGTTATCATGTATCAGATCTGTATCCGACTTATACATACGGATCATAGCTTCTTTCAATGGAATGATTACTTTTCTCAGTTGTTGCTGCTGCTTTCTGTACATTTGAATTTGCTGCTTTCGATCGTCAGTATCAATAGATTCCAGCAAATCATCTTCCAGGTCTTCCATCTGATCTTCCATATCCGAGATAAGCTCTACATATTTATCAATCAGCAGATTCATCATCAGACAGAACAGATAATCTGGCTTACGCGCTCTTATATTCCCTACATTATCCTGCAGAGCCATAGCTATTTCCGAAAAATAAGACTCTTTATTTTCCTGAAAAGTTATAATAAAATCAGATCCGAATACGATAGCAATCCGCTCCTGAGTAAACACATCAGTCCCTGAAGGTATTAAAAGATTAATGATCCCGGAAATATGAGAGCCGTTATCCTGCACCTTCACAATATGTTGAGGGATAAGGATATCCTGCATATCCACATAGTGAATACCAAAATGCTTACCCAGCATTTCTACCTGATTTGTATCAGACAATCCCCAAACACGAACCCAATGAACAGACTCCGGCTTCATTGCTCCAAAAACTTGCGGCGCATTTGAGCAAACAGAAACCAAAGCTTCATTCTCATTATAATCAACAAGAATAATCTCTGTTTCCCCGGTTGAACCGCCAATGTATTCAAGGGATTTATTAATAATATGTCTGGTCGTTCTCTTTCTGCGTTTACTCATAGTATTCTATAACTGATAAAGTATTTATCTTTTCAAATTACAACTTTACAACAATTTTAGAGGCAGCGCGGTTTGCTTTGGCACGAGCCTCTTCAACTGACGATGCTCTGGCAAGGGTTACCGCCATGCGTCTGTGACCATCAACTTCAGGTTTACCGAATAGACGTATTTGAGTGTCCGGTTCAGCCAAAGCTTCAGCCAGGTTACAA
>JBOFDD010000279.1:0-4680 GCA_051646645.1 Bacteroidales bacterium
GAACTTCAGATTTGCTGATGACTTCTTTCAGATTTGCGGTCACCCACAACACCCTTGTCATTCGCTAATGTTTCCTATCAACTCGGCACATACAGGAACTTACATCCTGCTAGCTTAATACCATGACCGACATACAAAAGAGGCTATTCGGATATTATTCCGGATAGCCTCTTTTAAATTTATGAGAAACGAGTTACAGGTGCTTAATAAAAGCTCTGCGACGTTTGTGTTGTTCTGTCTTGAAGTAGTCCCACTGAGCCTGAACTCTGCCATTTTCTTCCAGTTCGGGATTGGATTCGGCAAAAACAGTTCCTAGCTTCTGGAACTGAGGAATAAGATCAGTGAAAAGTAGAGCGTTTACTCCTTTGTTTTGATATTCGGGATGAACCGCTACAAGCATAAGATCGCAAATCTCCGCTTTTGACTTCAGCGCTTTTAATAAATGGATGAATCCAAAAGGGAAAAGCTTTCCTTTCGCTTTTTGCAATGCTCTCGAAAGTGATGGAAGAGCTACACCTACGCAAACAAGATTGTCGTCCTGATCAGCAATCAGAGTTACAAGTTCCGGGCGAAGGATCGGGATGTACATTTTTGTGTAGTGATCGATCTGCTTTTCCGTAAGCTGAGTAAATCCATACAGATGAGAATACGAAAGGTTGATTAATTCAAAGAATTTTTTAGCCCATCCGTCTTTCTCAATCTGAGATGCTTTTTTGTACTTAATCATCTTCAGATTGTACTTTTTCTGCACGATATCAGCAATACGTTTGTGCTTTTCCGGGATTGCTTCCGGAATAAATATTTTAAATTCAACCCAGTCTGCGTCTTTTACATAACCGAAGCGTTCGATATGCTTCTGATAGTAATCGAAGTTGTAGTAGGCAGCAATTGTTCCCAATTGATCAAATCCTTCAACAAGCATTCCTTCCGGATCCATATCCGTGAAGCCCAGAGGACCGTGAATAGAAGTCATGCCTCTTTCCTTTACCCATTGTTCAGCGGTTTTTAATAATGCTTCAGATACTTCTGTATCATCGATAAAATCAAAGAACCCTAAGCGGCCATGCAGAAAATTCCACTTTTTATTTGCCCGATGATTGATGATCGCACAAATACGACCAACTACTTTGTCATCTTTATATGCAAGAAAACATTGAAAATCGCAGAATTCTGCTGCCGGATTTTTATCCGGAGACAATGTGTTCAGTTCATCGTCAAATAAAGCCGGAACAGCATAAGGGTTATCCTTATAAAGGTCTGTTCTGAATTGTACAAAAGTTTTTAAATCTTTTTTACGAGTAATCGCTTTAATTGTTACCATATAATTTAAAAATCGCCATTAATCATGTCCATATCTCCCTGATCCCTCTGTTGCTGACGATTTCCTTTTTTCTTAGAAGATAATCCGGCATTACCGAAATTATAGCTCAAGGTTAGTGAGAAAACACGTCCTCCCCATTGGGATACAGAGTACTCTGTGAAGTTGTTCCCCCAGCTTCTTGTTTTGTTTTTTCTGGAGTCCAAAATATCACGAGCCGTCAAAGATACGTTTAATTTTCTATTTAAGAAAGATTTGCGTAATCCAATATCTAAAGAATAGGTGTCTTCGGTGATACTCTGAGGACGTTTAACTCTTGAATTATAGCGACCTGTGAGCTGAAGCATGATCATCTGAGGCAATGAAAAATTAGCAATCATTTGTGCATCCCAGTTAAAATCTTCAACTCCTTTGTAGTATGTATTCATGTAAGAGAATCCATCTGCTTTGTTATAATACAGATTAACAGTAGTAGTCAGATCCAGGATTGTGAATAATCTGTTTTTGCCTACCAGCTCTACTCCGGCAGACTGAATGTTTGTCAGATTACCATACGTACTGTATTTGATTCCATCTTCAACAAAAGAAACATTTTGAATCACATCGTCTGTTTTACGGTAATAAACAGAGGTACTCAATGTATGTTTCTCCCATGTTTTGAGATAATTGAATTCAAGAGCAGTCGTAAATTCCGGTTGGAGGTTCGGATTTCCGTACGAAATATTTGTTGAATCTGAAATGTTCTTATAGCTGCTCAGCATCCTGCCACGCGGGCGGTTTATCCTGCGTGTGTAGCTTAGCTGCAACTCATTGTCTTTGGGCAAAGAGTAGCTTAAGAAAAGGGTAGGGAAAAGGTCGAAGTAATCCTTTTTATATCTGTCCATAACCGGATTGTTCAACGTCGGATAAACGTAGCTTTTATTATCCATAAAGGTATACTCTCCGCGTAATCCAGCCTGATAACCAAAAGCCTTATATTTACCCGAATAGTTAAGATATGCAGCATAAATGTCTTCGTTACTGTCGAAATTGTTACTCATAGCAGCAACTGGATTAAGCTCATTTTCATTTGCACCCTGAAAACCATAAGACTTGCTGTTTCTTGTACCAATATCCCCTTTTATACCGGCATCAATTTTAGCTAACTCAGAGAATTTCTTGCTATAATCAGCCTGAAATTCCACTGATTTTCTTTTTGTGTCCGATTTTTGTTGCTGATAAAACAGGTTTTCCGGATTAAGAACAGGAAATTGCTTGTAGCGCGAATCGTCATTGCGCAACATCTGATCAAAAGAGATACTTGCAGAAAAGTCATGATCTTTCCCAATCTCTTTCTGATAATTTAGTCCGATATCAAACATTTTGTGAGATCCGTCACTTTTTTGTTCACGGATGTTGGAAGGACGTGATCCGCTATATTCGTATTTTGCTTTGCCGTCACTGTCGCCGTACATTCCCATTAGCGTAAGACCAAGATGATCCTTATCTGTGATATTGTAAGTAACACCTCCCCGGAAGAAAACACCTAGCGGATTCATGTTTGTACGCTGTTTTGTGTTGAGCAGAATGGACTGATCTTCAAAGTCCGTTTCCCGTTCTGAATCAGACTTCATTTTAAATTTATGAGAACGGAATCCTACATTGGCATAGTATTCCCATTTCTTTGAATTATAGTTGATATTCAAGCTTCCATTGGCCCCACCGAATGTATCGGCTCCGGCGCTTACACTACCGTAATAACCAGCCTTACGGTCTTTTTTCAGAATGATATTAATGATTCCGGCGGATCCTTCCGGGCTGTATTTAGAAGAAGGGTTCGTAATTACCTCAATGCGTTCGATCGTTTCAGCCGGCATTTGTTCGAGTATTTGTGCCCGGTTATCTTCGTTTAAGCCTGAAGGACGTCCATTGATCCATACTGTGACACTTGAATTATTGCGTAGCGATATGTTACCTTCGGGATCGACATTGACAGACGGAATATTTCGCAGGATATCAGATGCTCCGGCTCCGGCAGAAGCAATGCTCTGATCTACATTAAACACTTTTTTATCAATATCAAGTTTCATCTGACCTTTTTGACCTACTACACTGACCTCACCTAATTGTTTGGATTCTTCAAACATGGTAAGGTTCCCCAGATTAATAGCTGGTTTCTGGCTCGTAAGAGCAAGAGGGAGTTCAAGACTCGTATACCCTACAAAGGTTACTTTAAGAATGTAATTGCCTACAGATATATTCTGAAAAAGGAATGCACCTTTTGCATCAGTTACCACTCCGGAAATAAGTTTGTCACCCGGTGCTTTATAAAGAGCTACGTTTACGAAGTCTAAAGGCTGTTTCGTTTTGCCATCAATGATTTTACCTTCCACATTACCTGCAATAATTGGTAACGAGCAAAGAAGAAAAAGCAGGTTAATTAATAGATTCTTCATCTTTTCTTTATCGAATTAGTTAGTCTTAAAAAAGAGATTGTGGATTTCGTGTCTGTATTATATCTTTTCCATAATCGATGTTTAGACTTCATAAATAGTTTATGGTTTAAAATTAAGTGATAGAAAGAATTTATTTATGTTTGATTTTCCCAAAATGACTGAGCTAATTCTTCGCCCATTCGTTTGAATATTTGTTTGTGGAATACATAGGTCGAATACCAGTAAAGCCTTCCCGAAACACCTCTTGGCCGCATGGTAGCTTCGATCCGAAGAACGGACTTGTCACCTGTCTTAATAATCCGGAACTCTAACCATCCTTCACCGGGCATTATCATCTCTGCATAAAGTAACAAATACATACGCTCATTATCTGCAATAAGCACACGCCAGAAGTCGAGCGCATCACCGGCAGATAACTCCTCGCGGTGTGTTCTTCCCCGGGATAAACCCACGCCTCTCCCCAATAAATCGAGTATGCCTCTTGCTTTCCACAGCCAGTTTGCGGATAGCCACCCTTTACTTCCTCCAATTTGCCAAATATGTTTCAGAACAACCGGATCCGGAATAGTTATAAGTGTTTCACTGACATACTTGAAAACACCATGAGCCGGTACATGAATATGATCCGAAATATGCCAGTCTATCAGACTGCTTGAGAATGAGTCTCTCCATCCGGTCAGCACATTATCAGCCTCAATACGTGCATATGCAAGTTTAACAGCCATGTTGTAGCTGATAAGTTGATGTGGAAGAATATTGCGTATGGAGTTTTCTTCACATACCGAGTCGTGGCGCATGCTTTCGCTAAGATTCAGTGCCAGATAATAAGAGGTAGAAGTGACAAAATATAGCCAGTTCGCACAAAGTCGTGTGCGTATAAATGGCATAATAAATATTATACGTCTGAGTTTTCTTATATATGCTACT
>JBOFDD010000280.1:0-5424 GCA_051646645.1 Bacteroidales bacterium
CATTTCCGTTAATCCTGCATATCCAACTATTGATTATTAGCGATTAATAAATACAAACTATTATCAACAGAATTAACAATGCGGTATTACAGCCTGTATATCTGCAGTTTAGTGATGTGAGAAACTTTAGTTATTAATATACCATTTTCATTTACATACCCAAAAGATGCTCTGTAAGTCAGTTTTGAACTTCCGCCCTGTACTGCCAGATTGAGAGATTGCTGGAATCCATATTTATCCATCATATCTTTATACGAATCTGTCTTAGCCAGATTGTATCTGCATCCATCTTCACCCCAGACGAACCCCTCTTGATGTAATCCCTGATTTTCATACTCATCCATATATTTAAACCAGCTATCCAAGTTTTGTCCACTCCAATAATTTTCAACTCCCAAATCTTTAAAATATTCAAGAGTCTGCATAGGTGAGGCTTTCTCCGGAGCTGTCATTAGTTTGGAAAAAGCGAAATTATTATTATAAGTTACTCGTGTTGGAGTATCTTTTTTACCTTGTTTGGTTGTAACCAAAACAACACCAAATGCTGCCCTTGCACCATAAATTGCAGATGCAGCAGCATCTTTTAATACCGAAATTGATTCAATATCATTTGGGTCAACCATATCCAGACTCATAGGAACATTATCTACAAGAACCAAAGGACCACCCCCATTAATACTGGTCACACCTCGAATATTCATGTTAATACTCACTCCTGGCTTCCCACTATTTTTATTTACCTGAAAACCCGGTACTAATCCTTCGACAGCTTCTAATGCTCTGTTTACAGGTCTGTTTCCCAAAGCATCATCCATATTTATAGCTGACACTGCTCCAGTCAGATTCACTTTCTTTTGAACGCCATATCCTACAACTACAACTTCATCCAGTGCCTGCGAATTATTATCCATCTTCACATCCAGATAATCCTTGCCTTTCGTTTGTACAAGCATATCTGTCATTCCAATATAGGAAACTTTCAATACAGAATTATCCGGAACATCTAGCGTAAAATTTCCATCAAAATCGGTTATTGTTCCCGTTGTGGTCCCCTGTACAACAACATTTGCTCCAATTACAGGCTCGCCTGTACCGTCTGTAACAACACCTTTAATCTTTTTAGTCGCACCTTTTGGTGAGTCACTTTTAACAGCAGATTTATTGCCAGCCGGAGTTAAGACAATTACGTTATCTTTAATTTCCCAGGCCACACCGGTATTTGCGAATAGTTTTGTTAGAGTATTCTCAATAGATGCATCATTTACACTCAGATTCTTTTTCTCAGACAACACATTAAAATTCGAGTTATAGAAAAACTTGTATTTACTCTGTTTCTCTATATTTTTCATGATCTGCTGTACAGTCTGATTATTTGCTTTCAGACTAATTTGAGAATAAACATCCCCTGTCCATGCCATAAACATAGATAACAGGAGAGGGATGGTTTTCAAGGTCCTGCCTCTCATTCGATTAAAATAAATCATAATAATAAATTTTGGAGGTTAATTCATATAGATGGCCATCTAATGCATGAATATTTTAGTTATTGTTTTTTAGAATTTGATCAAAATGACGGTTAGCCTTTTTATTGATACCCAGATAAATTACAGAATCTTTGATCTGGTAGCTCATGGGTGAAGTTAATGTGAATATTTCGAGTAAACTCTCAAGACTTGTATTTGGTATAGCTCCGGAGAAACAATAAGTTTCCAATTGTGAATCTTCAAAAACAAACCGGATATTATAATGTCTTTCCAACACTTTGGTTATCGATTTAAAATTTTGATCATTAAACACCAGTTCATTCTCTCTCCATGCCGAAAAAGATTCAATATCCTGTTCATTGCTAATGCTTGTTCTTCTCTCATTTTTCTCATATACCAAACGTTGATTTGGCTTTAAAAGCTGACTCTGAGCAGGTGTATTCACTCTTACTTTACCTGAGACCAAAGTCGTGATAATATCAGGATCATCATTATACGCCTTTACGTTAAAGGCTGTACCGATAGCCTTAACACTCATCTGTTTTGCATGAACTACAAATGGGTTATTTTCATTTTTAGCAACCTCAAAGAATGCTTCACCCTCCAGATTTATATCTCTGTTAGCCTGATTAAAGTTTGAATTGTAAGTAATTTTAGAATCTGAATTCAGCCATACCTGTGTACCATCGGGCAACGTCATATTCGCTTTCTGTCCTTTCTCAACCCGTACTATCCATTGCTGATCATCCGCCTTGCTGCTCCTGTTACCATCATATATAAGGAACGATAATCCGAATGTGCAAATAAGTAATATTACAGATGCTACTTTCCAGAAATGACTAAACAAGAAATTCTTCTTAATTCTACGCTCATGAGTGATTACTTCAAAAATCTTTTTTTCAACCCGGCTATCCACTTCATTTGAAGCAGAATCCCAATGTTCGGACATCAGATCATCAAACTGATTGGGATTATCAAGCATTGAGTTGAGCTGTTTCTTTTCGGCTATTGAGCAGTCGCCGTCCAGAAACTTATTTAGTAAATTAATATGTTCGTCCTTTTTCATTATTACTTATTATTTAAAGAAACAAGAATAGAAATGGTACACACATCATTCTGTCCGCAAGCATATGACGCAAGAATGCATTTGCTTTTGTAAGATGTGATTCCACCGTGTTTTCTGAAATCTGTAATGCAGTTGCTATCTCCTTGTTACTTTTATGTTCCTTTCGGCTCATGGTATAAACTTGTCTCCTTGCCGGAGGCAACTTATCAATCAGACGCGCAATCTCCTCTTCCAACATACGATATTCTACTTCCTTATCAACCAGATAGTCACTTTCAGATGATTTGCTTCTGTAATACTCCTGATAGATTGAATCCTGAACTTTTCTGCGAAGCGAATTGTAGAACATATTTTTAGACATGGTGTAGAGCAGCGTTGAGAATGAGCCTTCTATTACAAGATCTTCTCTTAATTCCCAAATCTTTATAAAAACTCGCTGCACAATTTCTTCGGCAAGATAAAAATCACCTTGCGAAGCATTCATAATAAAATTGTAGATCTTCCCTTTATATTTCCGGAAAAGCATTTCGAAGCTTTCTGTATTCCCCTTTTTTAGTCCGATCAACAATTCACTATCATTTGTTTCAAATTGAATTTTCATGTATTTTAGGATAATCTTAGTGTGTATTTCGCCGAATTACTAAATACGGTTATATTACACAAAAATATTCATTTTATACTTAACACACGCAGCAAAATGATTTCCGTTACCCGAACCTTTTAATTTAACTCTAATTAACAAAATCTTGTATTCTGAGGCGATGACTAAAACAAGAAATAAAAGTAAGTTTGCATATAGAGGTCATCCCGATTTTTGAAAACGGAGCCAATAGCTTATAAAAGACCCAATATCGTGATTAATTAACGTCCAAAAGTCGAGATGACCTCATAACTTAATTCTCTCAAAGTCATGGAAGAACAATACAAAGCAAACCCCGGGCGATATAATTGCGGAATGCAATATCGCAGATGTGGTAATTCGGGTATCGTATTACCGGCTATTTCATTAGGACTCTGGCATAACTTCGGTAGCGTTGACCGCTTCGATAATGCACGTGCTATGACTCACGCGGCTTTTGATCGCGGTGTCACACATTTTGATCTTGCGAATAATTATGGACCGGTTTTTGGATCGGCTGAAGAGAATTTCGGAAAAATAATTCAAAAGGATTTTAAAGCCCACCGTAATGAAATGATCATTACGACAAAAGCCGGCCATCTGATGTGGCCCGGTCCTTACGGAGACGGTGGCTCACGCAAATATCTGATGAGTAGTATTGATGATAGTCTTCGTCGCATGAATCTGGATTATGTAGACATTTTCTATATCCACAGACATACTCCCGAGACTCCGCTTGAAGAAACCATGCAGGCGCTGGTTGATATTGTCAGACAGGGAAAAGCAATGTACGTGGGTATATCGAAATATCCGGTTGATGCCATGGAAGAGGCTTATGCTTATCTGAAGGATCATGATGTCAGATGCCTTGTACAACAAGATCGATACAGTATGTTCGACCGTAATGTTGAAGGTGGTGTTTTAGATATGGCCTCAAACAGCGGAGTCGGATTTGTTGCTTTTTCACCATTGGCTCAGGGTCTTTTGACTGACAGGTATCTGAACGGAATTCCTGAAGGATCGCGTGCATCACGTCCTGAAGCATTCCTGAAAGCTAATCAGGTTTCCGAAGAGTTGGTAAATAAATCAAGAGCTTTGAACGAAATAGCATTGCAACGTGGTCAGACTCTTTCGCAAATGGCAATTGCATGGGTGCTTCGTTTACCGGAAGTAACAAGTGCTATCATCGGCGCAAGCTCTGTTGAGCAATTGAATACAAACCTCGATGCTTTGAATAATCTGCCATTTACAAAAGATGAAATAAAAGCTATCGAAGACATCCTATAGGATCACAAACATTCTCATATGCAAATTAAAACATTTATTGGTGCAGCAATTGTATTTATCATGACCGCATGCGGAAACAGCGAAACGGTTAGCCGTATTCCTGATGCATCGGTAAACGTGCGTGTAAACATTGACTACTGGAAACTTTCTGCGGTTCTGGACTATCATCGTTTTGTAGACAAGCAGGGGCTTCCTGCAAGTTCTTTTCTAGGATTCGGTGGTATACTGGTTGTTAATGGATTTCCCTTAAACGGGGAGTCGGTTGCTTATTACGCCTATGACCTTTCGTGTCCGGTCGAAGCCCGTCCCGATATCCGGGTTACTATAAACCCGGAGCTACTGCAAGCTGAATGCCCCAAGTGCAAATCGCGCTTTGCTGTTTTTGAAGGCGGGGGATTCCCTGTTTACGGCGAGGCTAAAACAAACAGTCTTTATATGAAGCAATATAAAACCAGATTATCGGGTAGAGATATTTATATTTCCAGATAATCCGGGACGGTTTGTTTTCTCCGGACAAACCTATATACTGCTTAAACCAAAGGAGATATTCGTTTTTCTAAAGGAGGAATTAGTCAGAAGATACGTTTGATTTATATTTCCGATGCGCATGGGAATGCATTCCGGTGCGCATCGGATTATATTCCCATGCGCATCGGATTGCAAAGCGCTCCGGAGCGGAATGAGAACCGCTCCGGAGCGCTTTTGTAAATCATACAGTTGAAAAAAATAATTCATAGGTATTTCGCAACTAATTGCTGCTTTGTTCTTGCTACTTGATACGTATCTTCGCTTACAGATATACAAATAAACGGAATCGCTCTGATTGGATATATATAGAAATATCCGTCAAAGCGATTCCGTTTTCTATTCTATTTTCACTCCAGAGAAAAAATCGTTTTTCTATTGTCATATTGACACTAACCATACAATAATCTAATGATCAGTCATTTAAATATGACAACATCAAT
>JBOFDD010000281.1:0-27653 GCA_051646645.1 Bacteroidales bacterium
ATGGAACAGGAAGAGTACGAGCGTCTGATCGCGGCCGGACTGAACAGCGTTTATATCTATCAGGAAACGTATCACAAGGAACGATACACGGTTTATCATCCGAAAGGGAAAAAGCGAGACTTCAATTATCGTCTGGATACGTACGACCGTTTAGGCAGAGCAGGAATTCACAAAATGGGACTGGGTGTACTGATCGGACTGGAAGACTGGCGTACGGATGTGACCATGATGGCAATGCACCTTCGTTACTTACAGCGTCGTTACTGGAAAACGAAATACTCAATCTCTTTTCCACGTATGCGTCCGCACACCGGAGAAGGATTCAAACCGAACGTCATCCTGAAAGACAGAGAGCTGGCTCAGCTGATCTTTGCTTTCCGTCTGTTTGATCACGATGTGGAGATGGCCCTTTCAACACGCGAAATGCCGGATTTCCGCAACAATATGACGCAGTTGGGTATTACCTCGCTGAGTGCAGGTTCGAAAACCGAACCGGGTGGCTATTACTCCTACCCGAATGCACTTGAACAATTCGAAATGGCGGACAACCGTCATCCGTCCGAAGTGTTGGAAGCTGTGAAGGAAAGAGGATACGAAGTGGTATGGAAAGACTGGGATCACGTTCTGACACGATAACCGGTATGGAAAGATACAGCAGACACATTCTTCTTAAAGAGATAGGCGAAGAGGGGCAGCAGAAGCTCAGAGAAGCATCTGTTCTGATTGTCGGAGCCGGAGGACTGGGTTCGCCCATCGCTCTTTATCTGACTGCTGCGGGAGTCGGACGAATTGGGATCATCGACGATGATGCCGTTTCGCTAACCAATCTGCAACGTCAGATTCTCTATCGCGAAACACAGATCGGTGCATCCAAAGTTGTTTGTGCAAAAGATACACTTCAGGATCTGAACTGCGAAACAACAATAGATACTTATCCGTTCCGTCTGGATGAAACAAACGCACACGGAATAATCCGTGATTACGATCTGGTCATTGATGCCTGCGATAATTTCGAGACACGCTATCTGATTGACCGGATTACAAAAGATCAGGCTATTCCTTACCTCTATGGAAGCATCGGCGAATTCACCGGACAAGTATCGGTATTCAATGTAGCCGGAGCCGGCAGTTATGCCGATCTGTTTCCCGAAGATGAAAAACCCGAAAAAGGCTCTCTTCCCCTCGGCGTTATGGGAAGCGTACCGGGAGTCATCGGCTCCATTCAGGCAACGGAAGCCATCAAGCTGATCACCGGCACGGGCAAACCGCTCATCAACGAGCTTCTTTGCATAAACTTACTGAACATGGAGTTCCGGAAAATCAATCTGGGATAGTATTCCGTTCTGAGTATAATTAAAAATGTGAGTTATCAACAAATTGTTGATAACTCACATTTTTTTCTGTATTTGGATCACACGCTACATATCCTCCATAGATAATCCCGCATAATCAATCTCGTAATCCGATAGTCCACCTGTTGCACGAAGAAAATAATCTGCCTTTTCTTTGAGTAGCTTCATATCAATATTTGCCGCATTGCGCTTGATTTCGGCAAACAGAATTTTCTTTCTGATTTCAGAAACAGCAATCAGATCAATTTCATTATGACCTTTTCTGTCCCAGAAACCACCTAATCGTGAAAAGCGCTTCTCTTCCATATATTTTTCATTGAAATAACGCTCAAGTATCTTTCCGGTGTATGTAGGATAATCGCGTTTGATTAGTTCCTGCAAATCATCATAGGCACCAATTTCAATGACATATCCATACTTATAGATAAAGCGAAACCAAAAAGTCAGGAAATTATCAGCAACCTCATAGCGCACATTCTTCGTCTCAACCTTTGCATAAACAGGCGTTATCTTTTTAATCAAACCATAATCCCGTTCTAATTTGGTAAGATAACCTCCAATCTCTTTCTCTACGACAGCTTCAATCTTTGCGCGCGTATTCTCACCCCTTGCAATAGAAGAAAGAATTGAGAAATAGATCGTATATTCTTTCCCGAACTCCTCGATCAGCATGTTCCGGCCTTCGTTCAGAAATATTGAGTCTTCCTGAATCATGAAACGAATCATTTTATTACACGTATACGCTTTATTATCAATAAAAAGCTGAACGTATTTGGCTACTCCTCCGGTAAATGCATATAGTGCCAGTAAATCCTCTTTTGTATATGCAGGATGATATTCATTCAAAATCTCTTTCAGCGTATCTGTTCTGAAAGGTCGTACCTGCATTTTATTCGTTGCACGACCAAAAAGAGATTCTTTAGACCCTTCAAAAATTTTGTGCATCAGTGAAAATACAGATCCGCTAACCAGCAGGTTCATCTTACTTTTATCTTTATTCAAATCCCAGATTCGTTGCATATCGCTATACACAGAAGAATTGACACTAAAAAACTCCTGAAATTCATCAATAATCAAGTTAAATGCTCTGTCAGCTGACAACTTCATCAGAAAATCAAAAAGCGCAGCAAAACTACTGACCTGACCAAGAAGCGGAATACCAAGCTTCACGGAAACTTCCCGTTGAAAATCATCACAAAGAAGAGCCTCCGCTTTCTTTGCAACGAAGAAATAAAGCGTAGTCTGCTCTTCTGTAGCTTTGAGCAGCAACTGCGTCTTGCCTATTCTTCTTCTACCGGTAACGACTGTCATTTGTGCATGCTCCAGCGACTTTTGCTGTATCTCCTGAAGCTTCTCTATTTCTTTTTCTCTATTAAAAAATCTCATATTTGTCCTCCTTAACCAACTCCCGAAACGGCCAGTTCCGAAACAGCCATTTCGGAACTGACCGTTTCTATAATTCAAAGATATAAACAAATAAGCGAATAACAAGTTCGAAAACAAATATTTACGCCACAAATCAAAAGCATCTCTCTGAATCGAAAGGATAAATCTGATCAGATATACCGACAAACAATTCTAACCACACCTACTATTAAGTCTTTTCAAAGGAGAAATAACTTCATTTGTCCGTTCGATTATTTTGCAGGCTGTACGTCTCCTTTTAAGGAGATGTACGTTTCCTTAAAAGGAGACGTACAGAGGAAAAGAAGGAGACGTACGTCTCCTGAATTACACATACGTTCAAAAATAATTATTTATACCGTCAAACGGAATTTATCAAACGCATCGAGTGAATTGATGGTACCTATAAACAGAACGATATAACCCATAAAAAAGAGTTACTCCTATGCTTATCGCATACGGAATAACTCTTATTATTTATATCATGTTTTATTAAAACTCAAACGCTACTTTGGTAGAAATAGTCTGCATATTTATCCTGTCTTTAAATTCACCCGGATAATTATTCTTCAAATAAATAACATCACTGGTTTGAAGCAGATATCCTACGCTCAACCTGACAGCCTTACGTTGGTCAATTGGCCATCTGACCCCTACTGAAGGATTAAAATAAAGTCCGTTTTTCGGAAAGAAACGATCTTCTTTTGCATTAACCACATACCCCAACCGCACAGATAGGTATGGAGATATTGGAGAAACAGGCAACAAAGCTTCTGCATCGAGAAACAAAGGAATGGTGACATCATCGGAACTCTCCCAAACCTGAAGTCCGGTTCCAGCTCCTATGAAAAAAGAATTATTAAGCTGTAAGCCATGTGTAGTAAGAAATTCTATCCGGTGATGTTCCGAATTATCCAGTCCGGCATCATACCCTACCTCGACAGTTCCCCGATATCCTTTTTCCGGAGAGTATTTATTCTGAGCATGCACTGAAACAAAGAATGAAGACAAACACAGAGCGAAAAGAGTTGTATTTTTCATTTACTTAGTGGTTTGATTTAAGAATAAAAAGAAAAGTAATCAACAGGACCTTTCCCCTAAGCGCAAATATATACAAAAAAGACAAAATTAACAGATTCGCATATTACAAAAAAAGAGTTACTCCTATGCTTAATACATATGGAATAACTCTTATTATCTATTCATTAATTAAAATTCGAATGACAATCTTATTGATTGATATTATTCAGATATCCGGTTGAAATGAATTTTGATGACGCAGAAACAAAAAGCACATTTGACTGATAATCAGTTTTTGTTCTTAAATAGAGCGTAACCATTTCGCCTGATTTCTTTGCAATATATTGTATTGTTCCGGAAGGCTGAGACACATCCGGCATTACTCCACTCGTTGCATATTGCGGATCTATTTCCAGATTCGAGGAATTATTTAAAGTCAAAGTTACCGGCGAAGTTGCTGTTGCTGAACTTGCAGGCAAAAACAGATACAATCGTACAGGCTGACCAGCAGGTATATATCTTGGTTTTATACTAAACCACGCTGATAAATAGGTCTTTGCTACGGTCTGTACCGCTTCAAAATTAATAGCGACATCACTGAATAACGGATGTTGAAGCTTACAGGTATCTGATGAATTACTGTAAGCCGTACGAAATGAAATTTTTTGCTCACCGGGACTTGTTACTTTATAAACATACCTGTAACGACCATTTGAAGCATCTAGCTCCAGTCCACTATTTGGAGCCGGAGATAAACGATCTGCATCAATATAAACAGACAGTGGAAATTCAGCTTCAGGAACAGACGAAGAGACTGTAAAATTAAGTTGAACATCTTTATTCTGACCGGTTGCTATCTGATTAGGTGTAAGATAAGCATTTTCAAACAGATATGGATATTTAAACATAAGTTTTATGACACGGCTCAATCCATTCTTGCAAACCCGGATATAACCAGTTCGGTTTTCAACAACCGGATATGCTGTATTTGTAGTAAACTTAATCTTACCAGCCTCTGACGTATTAATTCCATTAGTCAGGACAGGTCGCGTACTATCATCATTAATAAGCGTAATACTCATACCTGAATTATCCACAGCACTTGCAAGACCATTAGGATAATAACTGTATTTAATTTCATAAGATGTATTAGTTCTGACCAATACCATAGATATATTATCGACCATCAACACAGCTTTACCATCTGATATAGTCTTAAGCCCCTGTAACTCTATAGAGTTGATTATATTATTATCGGCAGGAGATCCGATAGCGTCTTGAGCTGTAGCATACCCTTTCCGGGCAACCGACTTCAGTTTAACCAGATAATGATTGTTGCGAATAATATCCAAAGGAAGGATATCACATGCTGATGTATTATCAATAAAGTCAATTTTATAGAATGACGGTTGAGGAGATGCTGTTGAAGATGCTCTATAATCACCCTGAATAATAAGTGCGAGAGGTTTCATACTCCCTTTATTTATCTTTTCATACACATAAGCGGGAGCATCAGAAAAAGATGTTGTCGGAAGAAATGAATTTGTATTGGCTTCTGTTAACCAGTTTTCAGGAAACGAACCGACTGTTTTATTATAAGGTGCAACCGTTCCGTACTCCTGGTGATTAATGATTGAAAACTTTACATTGTCTAATCTTGGATAACCACCTGTTACAGATGCTGTATTGTTCTGCAATGAAATCTTCGCAATGTTACGGATCAGCCGAACTGAGTCTGAAAAATATTCTTGTGAAATACCTTTGGTAAATTCAATTCGGTTCCAATAAGTAACCTCATTACGAATCTCCATATCCGGTATAAGCTCTCTTTCACTTTTCAGATAATTAGCAGCATCCGAAAAGCCGGTAAAGTTATAGTTCCCGACAAAATGAACAATCCTTTTTTTCGGAGAAAGAGTCAGCACAACCTGAAATGACAGACCATTAACCGTAGCTTTACTTTTTTCGATAAACAATCCATTTTCATCGAAAACCATCAGATAGAAATTCTGTGGATCTAAACCTGATATCTCATCTTTAGATTTAGATTTTATTTCCATTTCAGGAATAGCTACGCGGAAAGCTATGGTGGACTTATCTCCATCGGTCTGCTCTTCGCTTTTAGTAAATTCTTCTGCTGTGCAACTAAAGAGCATCAACATAAAAAGGCTAAGCCCGATATTATAAATTGTTTTCATACTATTGTTTATTTCCAAGTGTCAGTAATACAGCGTACCGGAAAGTTTCCACTTGATGAATAAAAACTATTACCTCCATTTCCTTTAAAACGATAAGAATCGCTTGTTCTCTTGTTATTAACAACATTAGATCTGGCACTCCAGTATTCATCTCCGATTAAAAGAGTTTTAACAACACTGTTCGGATCATCCTGAATCATATCAACAATCTGTATCTCAGCTTTCGTTGGGATACGCCATTTACCATTTGCATAAGGACCTTCACGATAAGCTTTACACCGGTCAAATGCACAGGTCCATTCCCTCTGTAGAGTAATACCCCGCTGAGACGCTATTACAAATTGTGGGGATATCATATTATTAGATAACTCATCTGTTCCTGTAGTCAAAACACCCGATGTGATCGTACCAGGATCTCCAATAACATAATTGGTTATAGATGGATAATTATTTATGTTCGCTATTTTTGTCAGGTCATTAACTAAAATCGTAATTTTATAAAGATTAAAGTTTGTCTGACCTGTCTGAGAATCGCCATTCGGATAGTCATCATTACAACCGCCATAATTTTGTCCACCACCAACACCTGAAGAAGTCGAAGAGTATAATGAAGTTATATAGATCGGAGGATACTGTACAACGCGTACTTTTTGAGTTAAATTATTCGTTAGCCCAGTGGTTGTAACTGTAAAATCAAACTCTCGCGGGACATAGTTCACAGGTATTGATGAATTAATCCGGATCTTTGCCGTTGCAGGATCTATTGTAACTGTATATCCGCTTGATACCGGAATTTTTGTTGGAGTTCCGGAATTATTGTAAGTTGTATAATATACGCTTAGGTCTGTTATTGCAATATTAGTGCTGGAGGCATAGCCAATTGAGTAATCAGCTTTATTATACATATTTACTAATGTTTCGAAAACGACCAGATAGTGATAGTTATTGATATTAACTTCAATTTCCTTGGTCGTCCAGTCTTTTATCAGATAATTGCACGAGATATTCACCGGATTTTCGGGATTATCACTACCTAACTCACGTATCTGAATACCAAATTCGTATATCTTATTACGCAATAATCTGAAGGCATATTGCAAATCGACATCATTCGAATTTAAGAAACTTAATGGTAACTTATAATAATAACTCTTGTCTGTATTATCTTTCCGCAATTTCACTTCCATCCAAAGCGAAGGCTCTTGTTTACTCTCCTTTGACCAATTATTTTCATATGTATAGAATACTTCAGTATCGTTTACCGGAAAGCCTCTCTTCGCATGAGTCTTAAGATCTGTCTGTATATTCACAGGGTATGGACTACCATCAAGCAATGAGGTTTTATCTACAAAGCGACGCATTTCTATATTAGCTGATACGAAAGTATAGCCGGGAATATCTATTAACTCAAATTTAGGTCTGATTTTAACTGCGGCTCTTTTCAGTTTTACTGTAGGCAACTGAGAAGAGGTATATAATAATTTACTGGTAACTTGTCCATCCATGAGAAAAGACAAGTTAGGCATGGTCTGCAAATCTGAGGATTGAACTTTCTGTTTTAACTGACTCAGCGTAAGATTACTCAAATCAGACCGAATAACAGATGTATTTGCTATTACAATAATCTGATAGTCGGTTGTATTATCAAATAAAGAGATCTGAGCATTTGTAAAAGTTACATCTACGCGCCCTGTCGTCTTGTTATAATTAACATTTTCAGGATAAAATACACATGATTCTCCTTTATAAAAGAATACGTCTAAACGATCTATTTTATTTTCATTCAATGCATCCTCTCCGGGTTCTGTTGCTTTAGAACGAACCGGATCGTTTTTTATATCAATTAAAAATGAAAATTTATCAGGCAACGCAGCAGATGTGTTGTCTTCTATTTCTGATGAACACGATGTGTACAAAAGAAATGTGAGAAGATATAGCATATATTTTTTCATAAGAATCACTTGTATTTATCTTATTATTCAGCTTTTAGTATAATTGTATATACATTACCGTTAGCCGGATTAACAGGGATAATTCGTCCATCTTCGAGATAGAAAGTGAGCGTAGTGGAAGTACTCACGCTCATCTTCTGCTTTGCTTTTATTCTTATCCTGGATGTCCGTCCATTATCAGCTCCGCTAATTCCCTGAGAGACACCATTACCGGACGAATCAAATTCAAAGTCAGCTCCATTACTTAATGTTGCAGTCCATCGCTTTCCGCGTGGCGTATTTAATACGAAATCACATTGGGCGATATCGGCAGATCCAATCTGAATTTGACTACTATTAATAAATGAAGTATTTTCATTCCATTTAAGTGAAAAAGAGATATTCGAATTAAAATCGACATTACTGCTTTCTTTTTCCCATGGAAGCACCTCTACAGTGAAATTATTATTGAAGTCATTTATTTCAGAGATTGTTCCTTGTATTAAGTAATGAACATTCCGTTTTACCTGATAGTCAGAATAAGATGAACCGGCCTTGTTCCCTAATGGTATGTTATACTGTGTCGGGATACTGTTGAACCGGGCGTTTATATCAACTATATATGCCTTATTCTGATTGGTTATATCTGCAAACAGTCGTTCACTGATCACTTTACTTTCAAAAATGCTCTGATAATTTGTTCCATTCTGAAAAGGCAAATCTATTGGTGTACCTGTAAAGGTCTGAATATCCATTGTCTGAGGAGTATCAAAAATCAGTTTTCCCAGGTAGCAACTTTTCGCAATCTGTCTGATTTTGACGCTTTCTATCGATATCGGATAATTTATGCCTTTATTAAGACGCAATGAAACTTTAGCAAACACTCTTTCAAGCAGAGCATCATAAGATGACTGCCATACACCTCCATTGTCACTTACTTCTCCGGCATTTGTCAAATTATCTTTGGCACGAATCTGTATTTGATTGACGGCCATCATCGGGATATCTGATTCTGACAAACTGTTCCAGGACATGGGTTCGAGAACTAACTCCCGCACTTCCTTCAGAAATTTAGCCGAACTAAGAGGCAAGGTCATCACACCCGATTCGTTAGCGATCAGATAGGCCGTATAACTTCCAGGTTTTATTGTAACCTGAATCTGGTTGGCAAGAGAAACCTGAAGACTGTTATCCAGCGTTGATTGATTGAGCAGTATATATTCCGAATTTTTTTCTGCCAAAATTAAACGATAGTTCGAAACAGAAACAGGCAAGTTATCCGCATTCGCAGGATTAATAGCTGATATTCCCAATTTCACAGCCTGCTCAGCTCTGTCAGAAAGTTCTTTCGAATCAGAAGTGCATCCTGAAAAGAATACAATACCGAGAAGTAACCCTAAACAGATTCTGATATTTGTAAGTGAAAGGATTGTTTTCATTGTTCAACTTTTTAAGGGATATCACTTATCAGGAGTTATTTCGATAATCTCCCAACCATTAATTTTAACAGAAACATCCAACTGAGGTGTGATTTTTATCTCAAACGTAAACTCATCCTCTCTGTCCAGATCAGTCTGAGTCTGGTATTTTGGATTCTTCAGTATCTGCTGTACGATATTTTTATCGTAAAGCACATACTGGTTTTTCGGAATCAGAATTTCCAATTGAGACAAATCATTCTGAGCCATCAGACGCATTACAACAGTATTACTTTTCAGCGTATCACCTGATAAATAATAATTACCGAACAGGTATTTTAAGTTTTGAGCATAAGAGTCTATCGTGTTGTCTTTCTTATAGCGTCCATTTTTTGCAGTTGCATGTATATCCACCACAGATCCATAATCGTTTTTTGTCAGATAGTTTCCTAAATACTGATATCCGATAATATGAACATTTATCGTTTTTGTATCTTGTATCAAGTCAACAGTAGCATCTGTATATTGTCCGGGGGGAACAACTACATTTAAGAGTGATCCGTGAAACAGATGAGATAAATTGTTATCTACAATAACTTCATCCTGCTTGTTCTCTTCGCCCTTAATCAGAAAACAAAACTTTTCAATGTCGGACTCTCCCTTATTCATAGTAGTGTTAAAATCGTTATTCTGCGAATCGGTCATTTCGCCGAATAAGTAAGTCGCCATATTACCACCAAGTACAATAAACTGATAAGTCCCCTGCTTTAACGGAAGATCCATCACATAATCATTGGTCAGTTTTGGCTGCTTACTGACAAATGTTTCTACATATTTTCCATTCTTATCAAATGTAATCACATACACAGCTTTCACTTTTGAACCAAACAGATTCGTATTCTGATTATTCAACAAGTGGGTAAAATGCAAACGAACACCTTGCATACATTCATCTGTATCTTCATGTGTACATCCACTCAGAAGCATCCAAACGGGCATTAAGTATAAGAATATTCTTTTTAGCATAGCTGTTTGATAATTGTGTCAATTTGATCTGAATAACAGGGATTGCTTATCCGGATTGCCCATCTAAAGCAACCCCTGTTATCAATTTTATTATTTTGAAGGTGTAATTGTCACAACTGTCCAAGGCATAATTGTGATATTACATGTAACAGTTTTATTTTTATCATAAGGTTTATCTGTAAGATCTCCTAATCCAAACTCTACACCACCTGAGCCACCAGGAAGAGTTACGATGATTGGATTTTGAGTATTTCCATCAGAAGGTTTTCCTGTTGCCGGATCGATTGACTGTGTACCCGGATCTGTTCCTGCAATACGATAAACTTTAGCTGCTTCGAAAGCAGAAACATCAGTTTGCCCGTTTTTATATTTTGTTACAGTAAAGTACTGAATAGCTCCGGATTTCCATTGTCTTTCGGTTCCATCAAGATCTTTGAACCAAATATTATCTACAGCAACAACTATATTCGGGATATTATCAGCTCCGCTTGCAGGGAATAGGTGATAAGCGAAATAATTCACTGATGCTTTCGTCAATGTATTTTTTTCATCAAAATAATCTCTCAGATAACCAGCAGTAGAACTTGCAGGAATCGCAGGGAAAGATGTTACATAGTAATTATTAGTAGCATCATTAAGCGGTTTTACAAGAGCGCCTGTTCCTGCGCCAAACACACTTCCACTTGCATAATGGTTCGGAATAAATATACCTCTTAGTCGGAATTTGGTAATCTGACCTTCTCCAAATGTCCCTGGTAATGCTGTTCCTGATACTGTTACACAACGCACGGCTCCAATTTCAAAACGGGACAAAACCGGTGAAATTTTAATATTTGCTGTACCTTTAATATCAGTACCTACTGATGTATCGGTAATATCAGCTTCACCTGACATAACTACATATGCGATAGGAAGTGATGCACTTACTCCACCTGCAGGTTGTTGATCTTTTATATCAAAAGAGAATCCTTTAATTGATGTCAATGTACTGCCAACATATGCCGGATATGTTTTATTTGCTTTTATAACATTTGTCAACAAAACAACTTTAGTAGCAGTTAATGGCACACCGCCTACCGTAATAGTCTGAGCAGTGGATGTATTAGCTCCTTCCAGAGTAGTAATATCATTCGCAGTCAGACGATATGCATAAACTGCACCTCCATCACTTTTAAAAAAGTAAATGACACCATCTTCCACTTTTGTATATGACTGATCGGCTGCACCCGGATGTTCCGTTTTTGTAGCCAGTTTTTCAATGTTAATTTTCAATACGCGATCACCCTGAACGTTGCTATCAGGATCAGCCGGAATATCATTGCTTGTACAAGCAACCACGAAGAGAGTGGCTAACATAGTAGCCAGGTAGCTAATTTTTTTCATAAACTTGTGAGATTAGATTAAAGAATTTATTTTCTGTTTTTATTTATTATTCTCTTCTACCCAGTAACAGTCAACTGCATAAACATATCTCAGTTTCGGATAGATATTTTTATAGATGTACATATATGTTTTACCGCCATTTAGCGCTTTAAGTTTTTCATTTACCGCAGGATCTGATGCGTGATTTTTCACCAGATTCAGAACCTGTTCTTTTTCACTTTCCGGCATAGTCGAACCGCTGACTAATCGCATTAATCCATCCCAGTCTATATCGCCGCTAACGATAACCACTTTGTCACGCGGAACTTCAGGGTAATACTCATTGACAAATTTCATTAATGCCTGAGCACGATTTTCGGCAAGCCATGAATTAAATTTAGCCGGACCTTCAGGAGAAGCATAACCCGCAATTTCTATGCGATCAAACTTCATATCCGATCCCGGACGTGATTGGTTCTCCAACAGTTCCTTCAAACGATTAAGTTCGCTTCTGTTATTCCCAAAATCCGGCAACATTTCTATACTTGAAACCTTAAACTCAACAACGAATTTTTCTCTTTTTAATATAGGAGCAGCAGGCACAGTTACCGGTTCAGGAGTATCAGTTACTTCAATCTTTTCACGAAGGGCAATCTGAGGAAGAATTGGATGTCTTTTTTGGAAAAGCGTATTGCAACAACCTTCTTTGTAAACCAAAAGATCCAGATTTGCTCCATTCATCCAGTCTTCATACGGTATTTCCGTCTGATAAGTAAATGAACTTCCTTTCGGGATTGTAATTGTATTTACAGGAAGTGATGCCTCTCCAGCTCTTACGGCACGAGTCTGAAGTATACGGTTCAGGCGGCCCTGTACTAGAATTTCGGGCAACAGAACTGAATCCGTCCTGTTTATAAGAACCGGGATCAGGTGCATCTGATAATTCTTCCCGGTGTATTTTTTGCCGACCCATCCCTGAAACTCAATAGCAACTGTGTTGTTTTTGAGGCGGACAGTTGGAGATGATAAATCAAGAGACTTATCACTTTGTGCCCATCCTGTAGTATATAGTAAACTCAGAATGAGTAGATAAAAATGTTTCATAGCTGATGGTTATTTGATAATATAAATGATACTTATAGCTGCCCGTGTAGGACCTACATAGTTCCGGTGACCATTACCTAACTTTTCACCACATTTAAGACAATCAAATTTTTCATACCACAAACGGGCATACCCGAATCCGATAGATGCTTCCAGATTCCAGTGATTTCCCAGAACAAACTGATAACCGTAAGTGAACCCTCCTCCGGCAGCATTGCCTTCGTAGCGGTAGTTCTCAGAGTCTTTTCCTAAAAGCCAGGGAAGATTGTGTTGCGAAATATTGTACTGAGAATACAAGAGATGAGCACCGAAAAAATGTCCGGAGAACTTTTGACATAGCCAATAACGGGCTTCAGGCTCAACGAGCCAGTGCACCAGCTTTTTATTGTCTGTTACCGATCCTTTTAAATTCCATGGATTGTAGCCACCTGATATATCAAGTGTCCATCGTGGAGATAATCCAAATTCTGCTCCAATGTTTGGCGTAAGAGTTACACCTCCGTACAGGAGGTTTGTTTTAACAGCCACTTTCTGCGCAGATAGATGTAAGGATACAATTATCCCTATGAGTAATGCACAAATTCTTAATGTCTTCATACCAATTTCCCAAATATCTTTTATGTAAGTCTATATAACTGTAAATACCCGTGCATTTGCTCTCTGATACTGCTAATTTCTATAGTCAGTTTTTTTTGTTTTTTTGATAGTATAAATGAGAGCAAGCCGTAGTTTAAAAAAGATATTAATATCCATATTCTTGCAAGTATACTTAAAACAGTATGAATAAAATAATGTTTGAGTTAAGATTCAATTTAACCATTCTTACACATTATTATACCACTATGTTTCAGCGGATAAAAAGCCCTTATCCACTCAATAAACGAACGATTTTTGAATACAAAAAGAGAATCCCCAGCCTTGAACGATTAACATTAATTACACTATCAACTATTTACAGGAACTTATTAACTGGTCATTTCGGTCTATGCGCACAAACAATCTGAAAGAAAATAAAGACACTATCTTTTCCCGATATGAAAAAAAGTAGTATATTTTTAAGCGCAACACAGACAAATACCTATATATCTGAAACTTAAAAAGGAGATAGCATCGCATTTAGCGGCGCTATCTCCTTCCATAACCTATACTAAAACAATAGAATAGGGCTAACAATTAAAAACCATATTTACTATTCTCAAGCATTAATTACCAACTCTTACGTCATCCATTCTAAAATCGAAACGTTCTTTGCTTCCACTCTGCATATCAAGAGTAATCTGCATTTTATAGCAACCTGTTCCAATATTTTTACGAATGAACTCATAATTAGTATACGAAAAGTCTGCTTTAGATTGCATTTTCTGTTTCATTTCAGTACCTACTTTATTGCCGTTCTGGTCAACTAATTGAATTTTTAGCCAAGCATCAAAGCTATTACCTCCAGGTTCACCCGGCTGATCAGCACCATTCAATTTACGGATTGAAGCTTTAAGTGTAATCTTGTTGCCTTTTGTAAACACAAATTTCTTAGATTCCCATGTCACTTCACCTTGCTGATTACCTTTCACATACACATAATCATCTGTATCTACATTTGCTGTTGCCTGAAGACCAATAACACTTATCAAAGCGGTATTCTTAATTGTCCATGGCCATGCGTTCTGAAGATTAGCTTTTGTATTGTATGAATTAAAGTTTTCAAGTCCACTATTAGTTGGCATAAATGGATCACAACCATCTGTTGTTGTTCCACCACAATCATCATTTGGAATAATACAGAATGGCACACCACCGCAATATTCAACGTGAATTGCATTCATTGACGGATCCCATAAGTCAGACTCTTTAAACTTCTTCAAGTTTTCAACAGTTACAGTTTGAGTAAATATTTTCTGACCTGTAGAATTATTGATTACAAATACAAGATCATATTTCTCCTGATTATCCGGAATTTGAAGATTATCAGGGAAGCATAATGTTGCTATATCACCTTCTGTGGTTGGTTGTCCGTTAACAATTGTTCCACCATTGAAATTGTCTTTGTACAATGCTTTTGAATAATCAGGTACAGAGCCAACAAGTGGAGTTCCAAAAGGAATCAAATAAACAGTACCTTCACCTACAATGTGCTCATTGTTAAGATCGCACACATTTACAAAAATATCAAAACAGGTTACCTCAATACGGTTAATTTCGAATTTAGGCATACCAAAATCTGTAGCATTAAATCCTTTTGCACAAAGCACATAAAGTTTAATTGTAGGTTTTGTCCATTTCAATAAAGTAAATTGCTGTTGTCCCATTAAATAACTACCAGTTGCAGGTACAGGAACAAATTTAGATAAAAGACCACCTGGATATACACCTGAATAATATACTTGAGAACCGCTAAATACTGTAACCTTATTCACGGTATAAGTTCCTGCAGGCAATTCATACGGATCAGTCTTGTAAATACCTCCGAAAACTTTGACATCTAACACAATCGGATCAGCAACACCTGACAGTTCTATAGAAACCTGTAATGGGTCATTTGTGCTTTTGCAAAGCGTATAATCATTCACTGGCACTGAATCTCCAACAGCTTTGGTCTGGGAGATTAACGTATTAGCATCAAATTCAAAACTAATACTTCCAGTTTCATCGGATTGAGCTGCTTCATCACGAGTAGTACATGAAAAGCTAAATACTCCTAAAAGGAGAATCAGAAACAAGCTCGGGAATAGTTTATTTTTCATAATTGTTAATTTTCACCAACTACTTTACAAATATATTTACCAAAGAAACAATTATCCTTTTCAGGACATAACTGAATATGAAGAGCATTCATCGAGACATCCCACTGAGGCAATGACCTGAACTTCAACAACTCAGCAACAGGAACGACACCTGCATATTTTATCGGTTGACTTAGAAAACTATTATTGACGATAACTTCGATATAATACGAATCGTTTGGATCATCCAGATAATCAGCAAAACAGATTGTTGCTATTTTACCTTCATCAAATCCATCCTTATCTTCCCACAACAGATTTCCACCTTCTTTACTATATACCTTTACCGTACCTTTTCCAACGAAGTGCTCATTATCTAAAGCCGGGTTACAAACATTCACGAATAAATCAAAACAATATGATTCAACCCGTTGTGTTTCGAACTTAGGCATACCAAACTGAGCGGCTACATAATTTGTAGTACAAACCATATAGGTTGATATTGTTGGCTTGGTAAAGGACAAGACACTAAAAGTATTTCCAAGCAGAGAGCCTACAGGCACAAAAGGGGATAGCTCTGAACCAGGCATTACCGCTTGATACAATACAGGCCCACTTTTCATTATTTTCGCGTCTAAAAGAGTATAAGTCCCTACCGGTAAGAAAACAGGATCTGATTTCAGCTTATCATCAAACTTACCTAAAACACCTTTTATTTCCTTTTCAATATTACGTTCCTTTTGAAGTACACGTATTACAAAAGAATAAGGAAGTCTTTGATCTAAATCCAAATCAGTTCCACACTGGGCAAACAAAGAAGTCACATCTGATTTTGACTCTGATATTTGATTGAGACTAAACTCAAGAACGACCGGCTCTGTTTGTTCTGTTTGTCCGGAAGAGCTATCTGCGGAACATCCGGACAATAAAAAAAAGACACCGATGGAGAGTATGCTATTAGCTAAATAAGTTACAAATAGTTTCATCTCATATTATTTAAAAAACCCAGGACCGAAGTCCTGAGTTTTTATTTATTAAAATCAAAATGCTCCTGACTCAACATTGTCTAAACCAAAACTGAAAGTACGATAAACAGTACCATCTTTACATGTCCAGTATTTACAACCATCATCCAATGCTACAGAAAGTTCAACTTTTGCACATTGTGTTTCCGGAGTTTTACATTCAAAATAGAAAGCTTTCATTAATTTCCAGTTAGCTTCGTTACCCATTAAAGTAAGAGGATAAACTGGTGATTCTTTCAATACAGCTCCGTTTTCAGCCAATAAGCGAATTTTCACCAATGCTTTAACATAGTCTTTAACACAATCTTTACAGAAGTTTACATTTGAAGTAATACTTCCTGGTGTTTCTGTTGACTTAACAAAGAAATTAAATCGAACGTTGTCACCCTTAACGTATCTAAACTGAGCTGTTGTCCATTTATAATCTTTTTCCAAGTCATCAGCATCAGCAGGACTTACAGCAAGAATATAATGATTTGAACTTGCAACTGCTAAAACATCACCCTGACCTGCCATACCTGTCCAACCGGATCTTGAATAAAAATCATTGATATCTGTATACGATTCAAATGGTTCCCAAAGCGGACCAGAGCATTCACAAATCACACGTGGTAACAAACAGAAAGTAGTTCCATCGCATAAGAAAATGTGAACTGCATTCATAGTAGGGTCCCATCTTGGAGATTTCTTGAATAGTAACAAATCCTTAACTGTTGCTACACCTGAAAATACTTTTACTGGACTCAACATATTTGTATTGGTAAACGTAATCTTGATATAGTAAGTTTCAGTTGCGTCGTCCTTTGTCAAATCATTTGCAAAACAAAGTGTTGCAATGTTACCTTCAGAAGTAGGATTTCCATTCTGATCAAGTGTACCACCATTGAACGCATCTGAATACAACAATGTACCTCCTTGTTTATCATAAACTTCAATCATACCTTCACCAACAACGTGTTCTCTGTTTTTATCACAAACATTGAAGAATAGGTCGAAACAAGTAACTTCAATACGGTCTATTTCAAACTTAGGCATACCAAAATTAGTTGCATTAAATCCTTTTGCACAAAGCACATAAAGCTTAATTGTTGGTTTTGTATATTTCAAAACGGTAAACTGCTGTTCAGTCATCAGATAACTTCCGGTACTTGGTACAGGTACAAATTTAGAGAATGATGCACCTGGCATTACGCCTGAGTAATATATCTGAGATGGATTGGATGGATTAAATATGATAACTTTATCTACTTTATATGTACCCGCAGGTAATTCATAAGGATCTGTTTTGTAAACACTGCCAAACAATTTGACATCAAGTTCAATCGGAGCAGCTATCCCATTAAGCTTAATGGAAACTTTCATCGGAGTATTTGGAGATACGCATAAATCGTACCCAGGAATTGCTACAGAATCACCCACTGCTTTAGTTTGTGACATAACTGTATTTGCATCGAATTCAAAACTGATAGCACCTGTTTCGTCAGCCTGAGGAACATCATCTTTCGTGCTACAGGAGTAGAACATAAATGCTCCGCATAACAGAGTTAGTAAACTCAATAATATATTTTTTTTCATTTTAGTCTGATTTAAAGTACAACGAATTGAAAAGGAGGCGGAGTTAGTTAAGCTCCAACTCCGGCCTCAATAAAGTAAGACTTATTTCGGAGCTGTTGGCTCTGGATAACCAATAAAGAATAATTTTGGATTAGCTCTTGGATCACACAATGTTACGTGAACGGCATTCATTGTAGGATCCCAGTTTTTCCACTGTTTGAACTTAATCAAATCAGCAACTGTAACTTTCTGCAATACATTATATCCTGCATAAGGAGCATCGAAAATAATCTGAACAAAATAAGATTCATTCAAGTCTGGAATTTCCAAATTATTAGCAAAGCATAATGTTGCAATATCACCAGCTGTTGTTGGGTTACCATTTACGATAGTACCTCCATTGAAAGTATCAGAATATAAAACTGCACCCGGCTGATCATTTACGTTACTCCAAACCTTAATTGTACCGGCTCCAACAAAGTGTTCGCCAGTTTCACTACAAACATTAAAGAACAAATCAAAACAGGTAACTTCTAAGCGGTTAATTTCAAACTTAGGCATACCAAAATCTGTTGCTTTAAATCCTTTTGCACAAAGTACATAAAGTTTGATAGTTGGTTTTGTATATTTCAACAAAGTAAACTGTTGCTGAGTCATCAAATAACCTGCAGGAATAAACGGTGCAAAAGATGCTCCCGGCATAACACCTGAATAATAAACCTGAGAAGGATTTGATGGATTATATACAGTTACATACTCAACAGTATAATTTTTTGCTTCTAATTCGTATGGATCTGTTTTATATACACTTCCAAAAAGTTTAACGTCAAGATCAAGCGGAGTTGCGATACCACTCAATTTAACAAGCACTTTCATTGGCACATTTGGAGAAACACACAAATCATATCCTGGTAGTTTTACAGAATCACCTACAGCTTTTGTCTGTGGCATTATAGTACCAGCATCAAGTTCAAAGCTCAGACTTGCCATTTCTTCAGCCTGTGGAGCCTCATCTTTAGATGTACAGGAATTAAATAAGAATAATCCCATTGTGAGAGCTAAGAACAAACTCAATAAAGATTTCTTTTTCATAAGGCGAGAATTTAAAAGTTAAATAATTCAGACGTTTTATTACGTGTTAAATAAAGAACTGTTATAATACCCCTGTAAACAAACAACAGAAAGATCAGTCTGGATACAGAAAGATATGTGCGATTAAACACAGAGGAACTCACCAGCGCTTTTTCTATGTAATATAAACATCACGTGCTTAGACTACATACATAAAGCAATTCACTTAAACTTAATGATTTTAAAATTAGAACTAAAGATTATTTACAAAACTCACTTATAAACAGATCATTAACTCATTTATTCAAAAGATGGTTATTTCCTTGTTATATAAATGCATAAAAGAAATACATATTTATATCTGGATATAAATAGAACAAAGATTACCGACTGCCTTGCGACAGCATTAAAAAATTAGTAACTCATGTTAGAACTCACTCTTTGAACATTTAGTATAGATTCTATTCAGGAGACGAATGTATCTCCAATGTTCAATATATTATTACGATTACGAACTCTTAATTTGCCTTTCATACTAATAACATTAGGGAAAAAGATATGTTTTGTTTGAACTATGTTTTAACACTGTTAAAAATGAGAGCATTACTGCATTTAGTGTGAAAGAAAGCCATAAAGGAAGCCATGTATCGGGCATGAGCAACTTTGTAAGTAAAGAAGATATTTTGCTTGCAAAGTGTCAGAATCCTAATCGCTGAGAATGAGCTAAAATATTCCGGGATTATTCTGCCCGGATATACGCCAGCCACGCCCAATCATATATACATCTGATAATCAGCACACTAAAACACACAAAACAAGATACGGTTCTCTACGCCGGCAAATACATACTTCTGCGCCGCGAAATGTGGTTCTTTTTAGAAAATGGAACGTATCTCCGCGCGAGAACATACGTTCGAAAATTTATAAACGAACGTATGAAAATATATTTTCGACCGTATGTTCTTGCGCGTTCGACCTTATGAATTTCCGGAGGTCTCCTTTGGACTCAAAATACGTCCGTTTTTGCCGAAAAGTTCATCGGTTTTGAGTGGTGTTTTTGAAAAGCAAAAAGAAAGCAAAACCTTGTTTTTGTTAGAATAATGACAGATTGTAAGCTTTACTCTCTTGTAGTATTAAATATCCGGAAATAAAAAGCGCGTATTCCGTCAGTCGGAATACGCGCTTTTACTTATAGAACGAGAAAAAATATTATTCGTAAGGAATGATATCGCTAAGTGTACGGTTTTTGTACCATGGATCGTTAGCCTGTTTCAATAACGAAGCCATTTGACGAAGCAGCTCTTTCTCAACTTTTCCTTGCGGATTGAAAGTAAGATTCTTCATTTGGTATGGATCTTTCTTATCGTTGAAAAAGAAAGTTTTTTTCATTTTTCCATTCTTATCAATGTCGATAGCCAGTGTATATTCGTGTGTTTTCACACCACGGCTTACCGGTACGTAGCTTGTTACAAGACCTTTCTCATTTTTATCTCCGTTCAGATTACGCATATAAAGTGCACTTTGTGGTAACGCCATGCGGTTGCGTGGGTTTTTGAAGTGCATAGAATAGTCGTGACCTTCAACTTCCTGAGGAACGTTCTGATCCAATCCTGCAAGACCAAGAACTGTCGGCATAATATCCGGTGAAGAAATCAAAAGATTACTTACTCTTGGTTGAAGTTTACTCGGGTAACGAACCATAAATGGTACGTTCATTGACTCCTGGTAAGGAGAGTTCTTTGGATCTTCTGTATTCTGAGAACACATAGTTTCGCCGTGGTCAGAAGAGAAAACAACGATTGTGTTTTCATCCATTCCCATTTCTTTCAGCGCATTCATGATGCGTCCGAATTCACGGTCAACACCGGTAACAGAACCAAAGTAGTAAGCAGCGTGCTTAGCTTTAGCCAGTTTCTTATCCACATTCGGACGAACAAGCAACTCATCAACAGACTTGTCTTTATAAAGGTTGTAATCCTCTTCCATAATATCATCAAGTGAATAATATGGGTTGTGAGGAGGGTTCATACTAACCATCATAAAGAATGGTTTCGATGTGTCGCGAACATTCCCTTCATTTTTCAGATATGAGATAGCCATATCCGCTTCGTGTTTTGGAGACCATTCACGGATTTCGTGACGTTTTCCGTTGTTATCCCAGTAGTGAGGTTGCTTATGTACATCGAAAGTACCGTAAGAATACCAGTAGTCGAAACCATGACGGCGCTCTTTCGGAGTGTAAGCATCCCATGCCGGACGACGTGCCTCAACATAGTTACCCGGATTTTCAGGATCGTTCGGAGTAGGGAAGTCAAGGTGCAGTTTACCGAAGTAAGCACAATTGTATCCTGCCTGGCTGAATACGTCACTCATACAAGTAGCATCTTCGCGCAAAGAACTAACCGGGCGTTCCGAGTTACAGTTCAAAGGAACGCCACTGCCCTCAGGGTACATACCTGTGAAAAGCATACCACGGTGAGGGCTCGAAAGTGGACAGTTACTTTGGGCCGTAGAAAGAACTACTGCCTCTTTTGCAAACTTGTTAAGATTAGGTGTTATAACAGGATCAGCCTTGAAGTTTACGTGTTCTTTGAATCCTTTCTCATTCCAGAATCCCATTGCGTGATTACGGAACTGATCAGGGAAAACGTAAATTACGTTAGGCTGTTTGGTTGCCTGAGCCTGAGCTCCTAACGAAAGAGTCAGGAGCATAGGCAAAGATGATTTATTCAATAATGACATAGTTATACGTATTATAGTTTTTGTAACTCAAGGTTACGAGTGAATGCATGTTGACATTTAACCAGAAGGATTGTTTCGTTTCCATCGTAAGATGTACTTAATACATATTCAGATGGAGCAGATAGTTTCCATTTTCCGTTCAGACGAATGGTAAGCGTTGATTCTTTTGATGCGTTGTTAATCCATTTACGTGAATATACACTGCGCTCAATACGTTTTCCGTTTTCGTCAAACTGTTCATCCGATTCGCCTTCGTAGAAGCGAAGATCAGGATCGGCAACACTTAATGTCATGTTGTTTTTTCCGGTCTGACTAATCATAGCCATACAAGGAATAGAAACTTCACGGATCTGATCATTTGTTTTCAGTTTTCCGGCTTCGAACAGAACATATCCCGTAGTCTGAGTAGCCTGATCTTTTACGATGTGAGCAAGACTATCTTTCTGAAGAACAGTATATGCTTTGTTCTTTTTAGCTGCAATCTCTTTTGCATATTTAGCAACTTCGGCTTGTTCAGGCTGGATAAGAACCATATACTCATATCCTTCTCCTTTGATTTTATTGCCATGATTGATGGATGCTAATGCAAACTTGTTCTGAGTAGGTTTGTCTGTACTCTGATCAAATGAATGCTGGAGTTTGCGGCTAACTTCAATATTCCCGTCTTTTACGAAGAAGTAGTTGTTCTTAGTGTCACTAAGGTAGTTAAACTTGCCGTTTAATTTCGCATCGTAAGGGAAAAGATTTACCGAATCACCATTAATTAGCATACCCTCATTTTCTTTTGGCAAATATACCTGGAACAGGGTTGTCTGAGTCGGTTTGTCTTCAATTGCAGATTCGATATTACTTCCTAAAGCAACCACGCGGTTGTCGAAGAAGAAGTAAGATTTACGTGCACGAAGAGAACCGTTATATTTGTCGTGTTCGTGAAGTTTCATTCCGAACAAACCATTTTTACCTTTATGACTCAAAGCACCAGCAAATGTTTCGTCAGAAAGAAGCATCTCTTCATATCCTGAGAATGTATCAACATTTCGTACATCAGCACGAAGCTCTTCGAGTGGAAGTACTGTTGCTGTTGTTCCCGGGAAATGGTTCCAGTTCCATCCTTCCTGAACGAATCCTGCAGCTTCGCGACCGTTTCCGGCAGCAAAAGGCATGATAAACAGGTTGCCATGATTCAGGTAACGACCATACAGGTTTGCTGTTTTATAGGTCTCGGTAGCCCAAAGATAGCGGCTGTGTCCCATTGCAGTAACCATCCAGTTGTCGCGACGCTGAACGCCCAGACAAGAGTATGGCAGAGCCCAGTTTCCTTCAGGAGCTTTCTCTGCATTAAATCCGGCAGCTGAAATAGCTTTAGAATAATCATTCTTTTCGCCGTTATTTAAGCGAAGATATGCCGATGCAAGCTCTGAATCGATCTCTTCTTTTCCATCAGGAGAACCAGCCATAGCCAGGCGAGCAAAATGCCATGGAATAAGAGCATTTCCTTTAGTCTTAGGGTGACGTCCACTTAAAGAAAGAGGCCAGTCTCTCAGATTGCAGTAAGTACGGAAAGTAAGTAATGCATTCTTAAGATTTTCGTGTCCTTCCTGTGAAACTTCGAATGAAGTTCCTTTAAGAAGCCATACCGAGATGACAGCATTATCAAGACCGCCGATGGCGTAAGCCGGATAGTTATGGCGGTGGTGATAAATTGTTCCATCAATTTTAAGACAAGGAGAAGTTCCATCCGCAATAAGCATACCGTTGTTGATCCATCTTGCGATTGAACGAAGGTATGTTACCTTTTCCGGTGAATCCTGCATCATCAGAATAGAGCAAAGGCGACCGATCAATGATGTGTTGAATGCATCAATGTCAATACCGTTTTCTGTCGGTTTTAGTTTAACCTCGCCAGTGCCGGCAAACCATTCCATTGCCTGCTGATATGTTTTATCCAATCCTGCCTGAGTAAGTACATCTTTCATCAGGAAGATAGACGTATAGTACTGACGCATGCTGTACCCAAGGTGGTGAAGTGTTCCCATTTCACTACCTGCAACGAATCCCTGATCTGCAAGGTGGCGGGCACCAAGCACATACATGTCAGCAATTTCTTTGCGTTTTGCTTCGTCTTTCTCGTTGTGCCATGCAATAGCCAGATCATTCATCATGCTGTTGAACTGACTCAACAAACGTTTGTCTTTTTTATAAAGCTCTCCCGGGTATTTATAACCCATGTTGATATAGGTTTCGGCAAAGCGGATAAAGAAGATTGGCATACCTTGTACCGATCCGTCTTTGTTTTCTTTTATCTGATAATGTTCGAACTGTTTGCGAAGCTGAGTCAGATCATATTTCTTTTTAGGAAGAAGGAATTCTGTGAATTTAGCTTCAATATCCTTCATTTCTTTTTGTTCTTCTGCCGATACGGTAGCATTAACAGGAAGATCAAACTTATTACCCCATGATTCTAGCAGAATCAGCCAGTGATTTTTTGTTCCTGCATTAACGAACGGAACCTGAAATCCTGCTGTATGTTGACGAATATCCTGAAATGACGAAGGGATAAACAAGTCAAATGCAAGTTCTCCGCTTGCTGTTTCAGGAGCTACGATACGAACTTCGTCCATACCTTCTTCGGGTGTACCCATCATGTCGCGGTCAAATGCAACCCATGCACCTCTCCATCCCTGGAAATCAACACCACAATCAAACCATGAGCATACGCGGCCTTCTTTAAGGAATTGCACACGGATCTTCTGATCTTTAACTGGCGATTTGGAGTATACCCAGAATACGAATGTCGAAACAGATGTTTCCTTCGGATTAGGGTTTTTTGCTAAATATCCCACCGGACGTTTAAAAGAAAGTACTTCTTTCGGAGCATTCCATTTCCACAACAAGCTGCTTTCGCCATGCTTGAAATGATCTTTGGTCAGGGATAATACAGACTTTGAAGATGCAGTAGCCGGAGCTGTGCTGCTTTCAAATGATAATATGTCGGGATGATTAAACTCAAGAATCTGAGCCGATAGTGAGCTCGCTGCAAAAAGTAACGAGCAGGAAAGTGTAGTGATTTTTCTTGTCATGGCAAATTGATTTTAAGAAAAAAAAGAGAGTCAAACCGGCATTTGCCGGTTCTATCTCTTCTTTAAACTCACATCTAACTTATCTAACTTAATTATTCTCTAAGTTGCTCTTTCTTACTAATGCTTCAAGGAAGTAGTAGTCTGCATAGTTCAATGGCACGTCAACTTCTTGTCCGTGAGGAATTGAACCTGTAGAATGCATTAGAATGAAATTGTTGTTTGTACCAACTTCAGCACGGTAAGCTGGGCTGCCAAGGCTTGCCATGATTTTATCTGCAACTTCTTTGTACTCAGATTTTCCGTATGTACTCATCTCGTAAAGAGCCGAAGCTGTTACTGATGCTGCTGAAGCGTCACGAGGTGTTCCGTATTTTTCTACATATTCAGGATAATCTGCATAGTTGAAATCCCAGTAAGGAACTAAATCTTCAGGCATGTTCGGGTTGTTGAACATGTAGTTGTAGATTTTTTCAGCCATCTCAAGATATTTAGGATCTCTTGTGTAACGGTAGCAAACTGTATATCCGTAGATACCCCATGCTTGTCCGCGAGCCCATGCCGATTCGTGACCTGCACCCTGTGCTGTTTGTTTGTGACGAACTTCACCTGTTTCCGGATCGTAGTCAATAACGTGATAACAGCTGTTATCCGGACGGTAGTGGTGAGCCATTGTTGTATTTGCGTGATCAACAGCAATGTTCCAGAATGTAGAGTCACCGCTTAGTTTTGTTCCTTCGAAAAGAAGTTCAAGGTTCATCATGTTGTCGATGATAACCGGACATTTCCATCCGCGAAGCGCTTGCCATCCTTTATCAGCATCCCATGACTGAATCACTTTAGCTCCCGGGCGGAAACGTGTAGAAAGAGATTTTGCTGCTTCAACGATAACTTCTTTGTATTCCGGAGAACCAGTCAGACGGTATCCGTTACCATAGCTGCAATAGATCATGAACCCTACATCGTGGTGCCATTTCAGGTTTTTCACTGAATCAAGATCTTCTGTATATTTTTGTGCAAGACCTTCCCATTTCTTGTCATCAGTCAGTTCGTACATGTACCACATGCTACCAGGGAAGAATCCACTTGTCCAGTCTTCGATAGGAACGTACTGTGTCGTTCCGTCTTTTTCAATTGTACGAGGGTTCAGGATTTTTCCTGAATTCTCAATAATTTCAACTTGTAAGTTGTTTTGAGCTACTGCATTGTTGATGTTGTCTTGGATAAAGTCAACTTTCTTAGCAGAAGTCGAACAGCTGCTCAGTAAAATAACTGATGCGCTTAAACCTAACCAGAATTTTTTCATAGATTAATTGTATAGTTGTTTTGTTAAATTCCGGAAGTAAAATTATGAATTATGCGAAATCTATACATGTATCAGTCTATGTTTTGAGTCCTGAATTCTGTAAAACCTTGTCCTATAAAAAATGATACACTTGTAAATACTTTGAGCTCTTAGTCCAGAAGCGGATTTCCGTCTTTTATTGCCATGTGTATGCCTTTTTCTTTGATTTAATTAATTCGTCTGTGAGTAGCATTTTGATTTCTGTCTTGTTCTGTTATTGCCTGTAAAACAGTTTGTTGCTCTTTTGTACTAAAAAAATGGTACATTATTTTTATTATGTTTTTTGATTATCTTGTTCCAAATTAAAGGATTTAGCACAATCTGGGAGTCGAAAGTGTGAACTGTTTACGAAAAAATACTCAATCTTTGAACTATCTAATTCAGCACTATATAAATAACCCTGAAATCTGCTGTTGTTACAGTGATAAATGGAGAAACTAATATTAGGTTATTAAGTTAATTATGAATTAGTCTATACGTGTTAATTATTTCACTATAGTCTGAGTATCACGAATTCTTATTTTAGTAATATTCAGAGAAACCGATTTTTGAAGTTTTTTTTATTTGATGGTTTTAAGCTATAGAATTTATCAATTCTGATTTTGACGATTTGCTTTTTGCTTAGCTGTTTCTAATAAAAAAGACTCTGATTTGTGAGGGCGTTTTAATGGTTTGCTTTTTTATCTTGTGTCAATATGTTATATAGCACTGGTTTTAAAGGATTCTTATTTACAAATGCAAATTAATTGTTACTCTTGAATGCAAATTTCGGCACTTTAAAGTCTCGTTTTGATTAAACAAACTAAATATAGAGGCTTATTGTGACAAAATGCGATTTTTGAATGTTTTAAATCTGTATTTTTACGATACGAGAGTGAATCAGATCAAAGATTATATGCAAAAACGGTTTCCTTACTCACGTAAGAAAACCGTTGCGTTGTCTAAATCATTTACTAAAATGAGTTCAATAATCTTTATTTATTCACAATTATAACAAAATGGTTTATCGTTTGTTCAGGATGATAGCGAAAAAAAATATTATTTTTTTTAATGCTACTGTTAACGTGTTGTTTTGTAGCTTTTTAATAGCGTAATAAAAAATTAGATTAATAACCTGACTTATTAATATATGAAGTCTTTTTTTTAAAATTAGAATAATCCATTAAGTAAACGCAATTTACTTAAGACAATCAATAATAATCAAAATCCTCAATTAATTAGGTATGAAAAAAACCACTCTGATGCTATTTGTGTGTCTTGTAGTTTTCGTTTGCGCGCTACAAGCTCAGGCTCAGAACTTAATTACC
>JBOFDD010000282.1:0-5533 GCA_051646645.1 Bacteroidales bacterium
AACTTCAGATTTGCTGATGACTTCTTTCAGATTTGCGGTCACCCACAACACCCTTGTCATTCGCTAATGTTTCCTATCAACTCGGCACATACAGGAACTTACATCCTGCTAGCTTAATACCATGACCGACATACAAAAAGCGGAAGTTATCTGTTAGAACTTCCGCTTTTATGATTTTATGCGATGTATCTTATTCTTTAGCTTTGAAAACCATTGCGTAATGACGCATTTGCTTAACCATTGAAACAAGACCATTTGATCGTGTTGGAGATAAATGCTCCGTCAATCCGATACGATCAATAAAATACAAATCCGCATTCAGAATTTCATCCGGTGTATGATCAGAAAGAACATGAATCAATAATGAGATAACCCCCTTAACAATAATGGCATCACTCTCTGCTTCAAATATCACTTTTCCATCTTTATAATCCGCATGTAACCAAACCCGGCTTTGGCAGCCCTGAATCAGGTTATCCTCTTTTTTATATTCTTCGGCCAAAGTTTGTTGCTGATTGCCAAGATCAATAAGTATCTGATACTTATCCATCCAGTCATCAAACATATCAAACTCTTCGATAATGCCGTCCTGAGTTTCGTTTATGCTCATTGTTTTTAATTTTACGGCACAAACACTTCAATAGTGAAAGCCGCTTATTAGTTAGTTTTAAATTTATAATTGACGTTTTTAAGATCCTCATTCGCCTGAACGATTTTCTTTTTCAACGATTCTTTAAAAGTCGCCAGCTTTGTTTGTAAAGCCTGATCTCCGGTTGCCATCATCTGAACAGCAAGGATACCAGCATTTTGTGCTGCATTAATACCTACAGTTGCAACAGGAATACCCGGAGGCATCTGAACGATAGCAAGCAACGCATCCATTCCGTCTAACGATGCATTAATCGGCACGCCAATAACAGGAAGAGTAGTCATAGAAGCAATTACTCCCGGAAGATGTGCAGCCATGCCGGCAGCAGCAATAATAACCTGGATTCCTCTATCTTTAGCTCCTTTAGCAAAAGCTTCTACCTCTGCTGGAGTTCGGTGAGCAGAAAGAGCATTTATTTCAAACGGGATTTCAAAATCATTCAGCAATTTTGCTGCAGCGTCCATAACCGGAAGGTCTGAAGTACTCCCCATGATAATGCTTACTCTTGGTGTCATAATATTAATTAAATTACGGTGTTAAAAAAATGCTATATTAAAATTAGTTTGTCCATATGAGAATTGTAGCAAACACACAAATAAATCCGCAGGCAAAACCGGCCAGCACCTGACCCAATGTATGTTGTTTTAGTATAATTCGCGACGTACCTAATAACCCGGAACAAAACAGAAGCAAGGCAAAAAGCCATACAGGATTGATCATCTGAATATAACAAAGTGCAAACACACTCCCGACTAATCCTCCGATTCCTGTTAAGTGAGCACTAATCTTCCACCATCTGTTTATCAAAAGATTAATTGCCAATGATATTTCGCCACCTAATACAAATAAAAGCACCCATATCGGCACATTTAATTTCCACATAAGAAACAAACACATTGTGTAAGAACTCAACGTAAAAATATAAGGTAGTAAACGTTCGTTTCGATTACTTATTTCATAATTCGACACTAATCCTATCTTACGCAATGCAGCAATAGAAAGGGCCGGCAAGAGACCTGTAAGAATAAAGACAAGCCCAACCAGATACCATTTCCACACTGTTGTGAAAATAAACAGGTAAGTGTAGAAAAAAAAGAGCGCAACGCCATAAGTAGGCATTAACAATGGATGAAATACAGTAGAAACTATATTGGCAAATATTCTTTTCATTTTATTATTTTTTCCGTTTCATTTACGAAGCTCATAAATAAAACTGTTATATTTCTTTTCTCAACCTTGCAACCGGTATTCCCAGTTGTTCCCGATATTTAGCTATCGTTCGTCTGGCAATGATATATCCCTTTTGCTGAAGAATTTCACTGAGTTTTTCATCCGGCAAGGGTTTGCGCTTATCTTCACCTTCGATACATTCACGAAGAATAGCTTTAATCTCTTTGTTTGAAATCTCCTCTCCTGATTCGGTTTGCATGGAATCAGAAAAGAAATATTTTAATGAAAAAATACCGTATGAAGTCTGCACATATTTACTACTGCTCACACGAGAAACTGTAGATATATCGTATTTGCAAATTTCCGAAACATCTTTCAGAGTCATTGGTCTAAGCTTTGTTTCTTCTCCTGTCAGAAAAAACTCTTTCTGAAAATCAACAATAGCCTGCATGGTTTTCATGAGAGTGATCTGACGTTCCTTAATTGCATCAATAAATAAACGTGCAGATTCGAGTTTCTGTTTAATAAAAACAAGAGTTTCTTTGTTTTCTCTGGTTTGATTAGCTTTGTTCGCTTTGAAATTCTGAATCATCTCGGCATACTGTCTGTTTACAGTCAAGTCCGGGATATTGTTCCCATTCATAGATAAATAAAGCTCCCCATCGCTATCCTCAACATAAAAGTCTGGTATAACAACTTTGCTGCTTTCCTGATAAATATCATCATCGCATGAATTCCCCGGTTTGGGATTCAATGATTGAATATCTGCAATCAGATCTTTCATCTGTGTTTCCGAAAGATTAAAGCGCTGAATTATTTTCTCGTAACGGCGGTTAGAAAAATCATCAAAGTAGTTTTCGATTACCTGGTAAGCAAGACGATTTATCTCGGTACCTCTCCGTCTTTCCAGTTGGAGCAAAAGAGATTCCTGAAGTGTAGAAGCTCCTATACCCGGCGGATCAAAGTCCTGAATCATATCAAGAATTTCCTGAAGATGATCCTTACTCACATCTAATCCTACCTGAAATAATAAATCGTCAGAAATCGACTCTAAGGATCTTCTCAGATATCCGTCTTCATCAATGTTGCCTATAATATACTCTGCAATGCGGTGATCTGTCTCAGACAGATTACGTATACCTAATTGCTCGATCAAATAATCATGAAGTGATTTAGTGTCTCCCCAGTTAAATGAATCATTTCTGGATTCTTTAGCCCGGTTATAATCATCTACTATATAAGAAGGAACTTCTTCTTCGTTTGCATAGTCTCCTAAGGTCAAATCTTCTGTACTATCTGCATATTCCTCCTCTTCAAAATCTGATCCTGAATCTTCATTTGAATCTTTTCCTTCTTCAAGAGCCGGATTTTCCTCTAACTCCTGCGCTACTTTCTCCTCCAGTTCCAGCGTTGTAAGCTCCAACATCCGGATAAGTTGAACCTGCTGTGGAGTAAGCCTCTGCTGTTGTTTTTGTTGTAACTGTTGCTTTAACATAGTACATTTTACTTATAAATAGCAATAGCAAAGATAAACGAAAATTTGAATGTGAAGTAAGAAAACTCCGATCTAATAATATCTTCTTTCACATTAAACTAATTATTGTTATCTATTGTTCCTTATGAAACAAGTCTTCAATAAGCATCAATATTCTGCCTAATGAATATTTTTCAATAAATTACACATTAGAAACACGATTATCAATAACTTTGCTCCATTTAGGCAAAGCAACTTAAAAATGATATAAAACAACGATAACTATGATTAAGAACAAACAATCATTCCTTAGCGTTTTCTTTTTGCTCGTACTTTTTTTATCAGCAAATATTGTACATGCCCAAACGTATAATGAAGAGTTCAACCGAAGAGATGAACACAAGAAAAAAGACAAAGAGTTTTATAGCAGAATGATGAAAGAACTGAGACGTGGAAAACTGGTTGACAATCCCGATTCTATTAATATGCTATTGGATAAACTGCCATCATTCTCAATATATAAAGACAACTTTATTTGCACTGGCTTTAATGCCGGACACAAACTATCCGCAAACAATGCAGATGCTTTATTCCAATTAAGCTTTAAACAAAGGGTCACAAAAAGTAAATTACCCTGGGACACTCACCTTTTCATCACGTATACCCAATTGGCTTTTTGGGATATATACAAAAAATCGGCTCCGTTCAGTGAACTGGACTACAATCCTACTCTGGCTCTTGGTAAGTATTTCATAAAAGATAGCCGACTGATCGGATATGGCACCTTTCAGTTTGAGCACCAGTCAAACGGACGAGACAGTACAGAGTCCAGAGATATAAATGCTATTACAATGTCGTTTAACCAGTTTTTCAACGATAATTTCCAATGGCATGCCAAAGTTACAGTTCCTGTTGTTCTGGGACTCTACACTAAAGATATTTTCCGCTACCGCGGATACTTAAGAGTTGGAGCTGATTATAAAACATCAAACAATAAGTTCCGGACTTCTGCCTTAATTGAAAAAAGAGGAAGATGGGACTGGGGATTTAATATTCAGCTCGAAGCTGCTTATCAGATAGGAAATCTGGATAATATTTTCGCATACATGCAATTTTACTCAGGATATGCGCAAGGTATTGTGGATTATAAAGTGCATGAAAACTACTTGAGACTGGGTATCGTATTAAAGCACGACTTCCTTACTTCTCATTAAATTCACCCGCCCACAACCTGACTATTAAAATCAGAACGATACACATATAAAACTTCAATTTTATGTTGTCATATTGGCATTCGCTCATACATCATTATATTACAGCGACTTAACAATGTCAATATAAGAATACGGATATTGACACTATGCCGTGTATATTGTCACATATATTGTCATTCTTTATACGTATATTCCCGAACGAATAACCGTATTTATTAGTAAAAGCTAAGGTGGAATTAGTTTTTTCAAAGTCATGTTTTAATTTTTTCGACCGTATCTTTTTCAATTCCGATGCGCATGGGAATGCATTCCGATGCGCATCGGTTCTATTTCGCATGCGCATCGGAATTACAACCGGTCCGGAGCGGATCGGTAATTCCCGGTTTAAACAAACTAATTTATAGGGGAAGATGAATTAAATCATACGGATATCCCGGATAGCAAGTCCATATCTCTGATTGAGTTCGGAGTAATATCTGATCAAAATTTTAGCTCCTTGCAAACCGATACTTTGCAAGGAGCTAAATTCATTTAGCAAGTAGGTGAATTTATTTTGCTACTGGATGATTGTTTTCTACACAGTGTTTTGCTGTTTTTAATCTATACAAGAGTGCGAATAATTTGATTGGCAGTAGTTTTATATGTGTAGATTCAGATTATTCAATCTACACACTGGAAGTCAATCTAGACACATATTACACAATGATAAAACACGCAAATGCCTAATAATCAATATATAAAAGAGCTTACAATTCCCTTTGTGGCAATGTGGCAATTGAAAAACAAACCTCTGTGTGTTTATTTTTTCTTGCCACACAAGGCTCGCATTTAGGTATATAAGTTGTATGCATAATAACAACCTCACCAACCGGATTTATCCGCTGATCCGAAAAAGGCGTATGACTTATCGATAAAGCTTACCAAAATATTCAATAGAAAAATAAAACCGGAAGAGGCAAGATTGTCTCTTGCCAGATGGTACAATGAAGTTGAAGAGTTTGGTGATAACAGTCTTAATAGAATACT
>JBOFDD010000283.1:0-6564 GCA_051646645.1 Bacteroidales bacterium
GAACCAAGACCGGATGGATTCTTTGACTTCGTTGAAGGCTTTACCATGCAGTCTTCAAGCGGACGACTAATTTTCCCTGTCGTAGAACCTTTCGGGTCGCACTTACGTAAAAAGATAGGTAATGATGCGATTGCCGATAAATTCGTATTTCAGGAGCTATATGATTCCACAAAAGTAGAGGCTGCTCAGATTGCCGAAAAAAATAAATACCGCATTAAGGGTGAATACCGCGCTACAAACAGTGCCGAAATCAGACTAAATGCGGCAAACGTGCCTCGTGGATCCGTTAAGGTTACTGCTGGCGGTAAGGAACTGAAAGAGAATACCGATTATTCGGTAGATTATATGATGGGAGTTGTTACAATCCTTAACCAGAGTCTGATTGACTCGGGTACTCCGATCAGTGTATCTCTTGAAAATCAGTCGATGTTCAGCATGCAGCGTAAGACATTATTAGGACTGGATGCGGTATACTCTTTCAATGAGAACTTTAACCTTGGGGCAACGGTTATTCACCTCAGCGAAAAACCGATGACGCAAAAGGTTAATATGGGGAGCGAATCATTCAGCAATACGATCTGGGGACTGAATATGCAGTACCGTACTGAATCGCAATGGCTGACCAATATGGTTGATAAAATCCCGTTTGTAAACGCAACAGCTCCTTCAAACATTACTCTGAATGCCGAATTTGCACAACTTCTTCCAGGACACCCGAAAGAGTTGTCTAAACAGGGGCATGCCTATATTGATGATTTTGAAGCTGCTAAAATAACTACGGATCTGAAAAATCCTTACGCATGGTTCTTAGCCAGCACTCCTCTGGAACTTATTGACCCGTTGTGGGCAGACAGACAATCCAACGGTGGTGTGGATTATTATGGCAAGAACAGAAGTTTATTCAACTGGTTTTACGTAGACGGACTATTTACGCGTAAAAGTTCATCGCTTACGCCTACTCACATTAAGAATGATAAAGATCAGCTGTCTGATCACTGGGTGCGTGAGATTCTTGAACAGGAGGTTTTTCCGAACCGCGAAAAAGGATATAACGAGAACCCTACTCTTCAGGTACTAAACCTCGCTTACTACCCGCAGGAAAGAGGACCTTACAATGTGGATGCACTGTACATGGGCGCAGACGGATTATTGCAGTTCCCTGAAAAACGCTGGGGTGGTATGATGCGCAAAATGGAAAATACCGACTTCGAGGCTGCAAATATCGAATACATTGAATTCTGGATGATGGACCCTTTTATCAAAGATAAAGAAGGGACATTCAAAGGAGGTGATCTCTATTTCAATCTGGGCGATATTTCTGAAGATATTGTTAAGGATGGCCGTAAATTCTACGAGAACGGTCTGCCTATTGACGGAGATCTTTCTTTAGTGGAAGAAACCTATTGGGGACGTGTACCAAAAAGACAGTCACTTACCTATGCTTTCGACAATACACCGGGAGCCCGTAAAATGCAGGACGTGGGTCTGAATGGTATTAATACGGAAACTGAACACGTGTTTCCGTATTACAAAACCTATCTTGATGAACTAAAGAGTAAGATTTCACCACAAACCCGTGCGAAGTGGGAAGCTGACAAGTACTCACCTCTGAATGACCCGGGTGGAGATAATTATCACTATTACCGTGGATCGGACTGGGATCGTGAACAGAAAACCATTCTGGAGCGCTATAAGCGTTACAACGGAACCGAAGGCAACTCACCGGCTTCGTCCGATTCGCCCGAGACATACGACACTTCTTCAAAAATTGTTCCCGATGTGGAGGATGTGAACCAGGATAATACACTGAGTGAGTACGAACGTTACTACCAATATAAGGTAGCTATCAAACGTGAAAATATGAAAGTCGGCTTTAATCATATTGTCGACAAGCGAACTAAGCTCGTAAAACTGCGTAACGGAAACGAAGAGTCTGTCAACTGGTATCAGTTTAAGATTCCGGTTCGCGAATACGAAAAGAAAATCGGTAATATCCGGGACTTCAAAACCATCCGCTTCATGCGTATGTTTATGACCGGATTTCAGGATTCGACAGTGCTTCGCTTTGGATCACTGGAACTGGTACGCGGAGACTGGTGTCAGTATCAGCAGCCGCTTCATGCTCCGAATGTCGCACCTGTCTCAGACGGTACACTGGAAGTTTCGGCAGTTAATATCGAAGAAAATGCGTTCCGCGAACCGGTGAACTATGTGCTACCTCCGGGGGTAACACGAATTATCGACCCGGGGCAGCCTCAGCTGAGACAACTCAACGAGCAGTCACTGGTATTGAAAGTTCAGAATCTTGCTCCTGCCGATGCCCGTGCCGTATATAAGAACACGGCTATGGATATGCGCCAGTACAAACGTCTGCAAATGTTTGTGCATGCCGAGAAATTGCTTGATGATCCTTCGGATCTGCGCAATGGCGAGACCAGTATCTTTATTCGTCTGGGAACAGATTACAAGAGCAATTACTACGAATATGAAATTTCGCTTAAGCTGACACCTCCGGGTATTTACAGTAATAACAGTACACCGGACCGTGAAACGGTATGGCCGGAACAGAATATGTTTGACTTTCCGTTTACGGTACTTACGAATCTGAAGATGGAACGAAATAAAGAGAAGAGAATGAGCGGATCATCCGTAACTTTCGCTACTCCTTATACCGCATCGGATCCGGAAAAGCCACGAAACAGAGTGACCGTTGTGGGTAATCCTTCACTCTCGGATGTTAAAACCATTATGATCGGCGTACGAAACAATGCGCGAGCAATCAAGGCTTGCGAAGTGTGGGTGAACGAACTTCGTCTGGCTCAGTTCAATGAAGAAGGAGGATGGGCATTCCAGGGTAGCTTAAACATTGCTCTTTCGGATATTGCCAACATCAATGTAAGCGGACGAAAAGAGACTGTCGGGTTCGGATCGGTAGAACAATCTGTAACCGAACGTCGTCTGGATGATTTCTATCAGTATAATATCGCAACAAGCGTGGATGCCGGACGCTTCCTTCCTGAACAGCTGAAAGTGAAAGCGCCTGTGTATTATTCTTACTCCGAACAGGTAAGTACACCGAAGTACAATCCACTGGATCAGGACATCGAAATGTCAGAAGCCATGCGGGAAGCGGTTAACCGGGCTGAACGCGATTCGATTAAAAGTTTTGCTCAGGATGTAGTGACAAACAAGAGCTTTAGTGTTACCAACTTCAAGGTAGATATACAAAGTAAGAAACCAATGCCTTATGATCCGGCAAACTTTACCGTAAGCTATGGATTTAACGGACTGGATAAGCATTCGCCTTCTGTCGCTTTCGAGCGCTCAAAAGATTACCGCGGAAATCTTTCGTATACCTATAGCCCGATGTATAAAGGATGGGAACCATTCGGTAAAGTGCAGAGCAAAAAGAAAAGCTGGGATCTTGCAAAAGATTTACAGTTAAACTATCTTCCGCAAAGCATTACATTTTCTACATCCATGATCCGGTACTATTTCGAATCGCTTTACCGCGATCTGGCAAGCCCTACAGATATTGACAACGGAATTGTCTCTGTAAGAAAAGACTTCCTATGGGACAGAGAGTTCACACTAAGATGGGATCTGACCCGAAATCTGAAGTTTAATATTCGCACCGGAACAAATGCACGTATTGACGAACCGTATGGCCGGGTGAACAGACTGGATATGCCTGACGAATATAAATTATGGAAAGACTCTGTGATGCAAAGTATTGCTGAACTGGGGACTCCGATGAATTATGCGCAGACTGCCAATATTCAGTATACAGTTCCTATTCACCGCATTCCGGTTTTTGACTGGACAAACCTCGATGTGAGATACACCTCAACCTACAACTGGGAAAGAGGTGCTGTCATCGAAGGGGAGACGAATCTCGGAAATATTATTCGTAACAACGGTAATCTATCCGGTGATCTTCGTCTGAACCTTGAGGGGCTTTACAATAAATCTCAGTTTCTGAAAGATGTGAATCAGAAGTTCTCCGCAAGCCGCCGTCCTTCGAGGGCTCCGGTAAGAAACACGAAGAAGATTCACACGCAGAAGGTTACACTAAAAAGCGGTGATAAACGGATGGTCCGGCACAATCTGAATACGCGTCATCTCAATCTGAGTGCGAAGAATAACGACAGTACGAATGTGAAGCTGAAATATACCGTGCGCGACCAGAATACAATCCAGATTCTGGCTGACCAGGACGGCGAGTTTAATCTGAAAATTCTGCCGGGTCCAAACCCTGAAGATGCATGGTGGTACAAAGCAGCGCAGTATACAACGCGCTTTCTTATGTCGCCACGTAATATCTCGGTCAGCTATCAACGGACAGCCGGATTACATTTACCTTCGTTCAACCCGGGCGTAGGAGATATGTTCGGACAAAAAAAGAATAACGGATTTATGTCACCGGGACTTGACTTTGCCTTTGGTCTGACGGATGAAAGTTATATTGACAAGGCGATTGACAGAGGATGGCTGATCGTTAATGACTCAGTTGTCACACCGGCGATGTCCACATTCAACGAAGAAATACAGATCCAGGCTCAACTTGAGCCGATCAAAGGACTGAAGATTGCACTGACCGGACATCGGTCACATGTAAAAAGCAATCAGATTAACTTCATGTATGAAGGTCGCCCTGTTATTCAGGGAGGAAATCTCACCATGAGTTTTGTGGCTATCGGAACATCTCTGCGCTCATCAAACGCTAAGAACGGATACAAATCCGAACTGTTTGACCGGTTTGTTGAATATCGATCAACAATTGCAGGCAGGCTGAACACTAAGTATGCTGGGACAGTCTATCCATCCACAGGCTTTATGTCAGGCCACCCGCTTGCAGGAAAACCTTTTGATCCGGAGCTGACACCAGTTAATCCAAACTCACCCGATGTACTTATTCCGGCATTCATGGCCGCATATACAGGGCGGGATCCGGATAAAGTCGGTCTTTCGTTTTTTCCGGGTCTGTTGAGTATTCTTCCAAACTGGAGGGCTACATACGACGGATTGATGAATATACCGGTAATCAAAAAGAGCTTCAAGAGCTTCAACCTGACACATGCATACCGGTGTACATATGGTGTTGGTTCATTCTCTACCTTCCTAAATTACTCCGAAAATACAGATGGATTCGGCTATGTACAGGATCAGCTGACCAAGCAACCACTTCCGTCATCCATGTATGATATCGGATCAGTAGTGATTACAGAAAGTTTCAGTCCGCTTATCGGAGTGAATATGACATTAAAAAATAATATTTCGGCGAAGGCAGAGATTAAGAATAATCGCTCATTATCACTTAATATCGGATCCATTCAGCTGGTAGAACAACTAAGTACCGAATATGTAGTAGGCGGAGGATATACGATTCCTGATCTGCGTATCTTCTACAAAGGGAAGGGTGGAAAACAAAGTTCATTCAAAAATGAGATGAAGTTTCTGGCAGATATCGCATACCGCAGATCAGAAGTGATGATCCGTAAGATTGAAGAAGGATATACGCAGCCTACAAACGGCAACAGTACATTCACACTTCGTCTTTCTGCTGATTACACGCTGAGCCGGGCTGTAAACCTGAGAGCTTTTTATGATAAGCAGATCAACACACCTCTGGTTTCATCAACCGCATTTCCGGTATCAAACTCCAGCTTCGGAGTTGCGGTACGTCTGATGCTTAACCGCTAATTCATTAGAGCTCGGTTGAACATATACACAAAAGCCACAGGCTGCAAAAAGCAATTTGCAGTCTGTGGCTTTTATATTTATTGAGATCATCCTGACTTATGTATCCCGATCAAAAAGAAGTATATCCTGAAGCTATTAAAATAGAAGAGATCACAGCCGATACAGCAATAAGCATTGCCAGCATCTTCTCTCCGGAAGTAAATATTTCGGTATTATTACCTACCTCTTCATGACGTGCTTTGATATAAAATACCACTCCGATAAGATAAGCTATAGAAGTAAGGAAAAACAACTCAAGACCACCTGCATAAATTAGCCATATGCAATAAATAGTTGTAAGCACACCTATAATACGGTAACGTTTTAGTTTATGCTGATTGTTTGCATGAAGCTCTCCGTCAAAAGTCGATCTGAAAAGATAGATGCCACAAAAAAGATAGGATGGCAGGATCATGACACCTGCTATTTCAATGGCTGCCATATAAACAGACTCTGCCATAACTACGATAAAAATAAAGATCTGCATCAGAATACTGGATGCAAGCAGTGCATAGACTGGCGATCCATGCTTGTTCTCATGAGCAAACACGTTCGGTAATATATGAACCTGTGCCGCAGTGAAAGGAACCTGTGCGCAAAGAATGGTCCATGCGATCCAGCCTCCTATGATAGAGAAAATAATACTGATCAACACAAAGACTGCTCCCCTCTGGCCAACTGCAGCTTCTAACACATAGGCAACAGACGGGTTAGGTAATTTTGCCAGTTCGGGCTGATGAAGAATGCCGTAAGCAAGCACACTGATCAATAAATAAAGCAGAAGCGCAAGCAAAAATCCGATTACACCGGCTTTACCCACAT
>JBOFDD010000284.1:0-7150 GCA_051646645.1 Bacteroidales bacterium
CTGTAATACCGCATTGTTAATTCTGTTGATAATAGTTTGTATTTATTAATCGCTAATAATCAATAGTTGGATATGCAGGATTAACGGAAATGGCTATTCTTTTGACTTTATCAACTTAACTGGTAGTCAGGTAGTTAGATCTTTAGATGATTTGTTATTTGCCTGATAATCAAACTTACTAGCTCAAGTGAGAAACTTTAGTTATTTACAACTCACGCTCCTGCGCAATGCCTGTGGATTCGACCCTGATACTTATTCCACATATACATCAGAAGAGCGTATTGATAGGTACTTCAGAGAAAGAACTCTTTGCGCGGGTCATGTGGATCACAGCGCAAAACGCAGATAAAGGAGAGTGGATCAGACTGAGTAACGGACTTAGAGAGTGGAAACTTCCTGAGATAAAACCCGGAGAGCAAGGACTTCTTAAAGTAATTGCTGTTAGAAATGGTAAGTTATTTGCTAAAGAACATCATATTGAGAATCCGCTGCCGAAAGATTCAATTGATGTGAAGATAGCAACATTCAGAGATCATCTTATTCCGGGCAGTAAAGACACATGGACGATTAGTTTGTCTCAAAAAGGCAGACCGGTCAGTAGTGCATCAACACTTGCCTTTATGTATGATGCATCGCTTGATGAGATCATTAAACACAATCCGGTATTGACTTTCAGAAGACCTGAGCTGTATCTCCCTGACTATTTGAGGGAGGGAAGTTGCTTCTTTGATAAGTCAATATATGATTTGGGAAACAACGATTTCGATTTCTATAACCGATGGAATGACTCGAGATATACCAGGCCGGCATTTAGTTTTTCTATGAAGCCTAATGCATTCATAGATTCGAAGCTCCACTACGGAATCCAAAACAACTCTATTGCTGATGTATTTATTGAAGAGGAAATATCTTCAGCGGTTGATCGGGATGTAAAAACGGGAGATATGGGCAATACACCTACTCTCCGTTCCAACTTTGCCGACTGCGCCTTCTTCTATCCGAATCTGCCGGTGAGCAACGAAGGAAAAGTAACGTTCTCGTTTACGTTACCTGATCTGATTACCACCTGGCGCTTTGTGGCTATTACAAACAACGAGAAGATGGAAGTCGGACAGATTCAGCAATCATTTGTAGCAAAGAAAGAGCTGATGCTTCAGATCAATGAGCCACGATTCCTGAGACAGGGCGATCAGGCAGAGATTGAGGCCACTGTTTCGTTTCTCAAACCACACTCCGGAGCGACAACCGTAACAATGGAACTGGTGGATGCGATCACTGAGAAGGTGGTCAGCAGTGCTCAGAAGCAGCTATCAGGTCAGGAGCAAGTACTGAAAGTGAATTTCCCGGTTGCTGCTCCGGTTAATACAGACCGGATCATTCTGCGTATGCGGGCTTCGAACAGCCAGTTCAGCGACGGAGAGCAGTATCTGATTCCCGTGTTATCTGCTGATATTACATTAGACGAGACCATGGACTTAAACACAGGTGGGAATTCCGACAGGTCATTTCAATGGAAAGAACTGAATAAGACTGTACTGGAAAATACCCGATCTCAATTCCGTATTGAAATGGTTAAGAATCCGGCATGGTATTCGCTAAATGCATTATCTGCACTGAGCGATGACAATTGTTCCTCAGCTTCAGCTATTGCAGACACCTATTTTGCAAACACTTTAGGTGAAGTTATCGCAAAAGCAAATCCCGCTATAGAAGCCTATCTGATGCATAAAGCCAAATCACCACTTCGTGGAAAAGTAGCGAATACGCCATGGGTAAATCAGGAAGAGCAGGAAACAAAACAGATTGAAGAAGCACTACAACTCTATAATCCGGGAAGGACAGAGTATCTCAGACATCAGGCTTTGAATAAGCTTTCGGATCTGCAACACCGAAACGGTGGATTCTCCTGGTTTCCGGGAATGCACCCTTCGCTGTGGGAAACGATGGAAGTATTGATTCGGTTTGGAATCCTCAGGGAGCTTAAGGCTATTGAATTTGGTGTATACGAAACGGAAATGCAGAAAGATGCGCTTAAGTTCCTGGACAAAGAAATGGCAGAGATCTATACCGAAGAGGTTAAAAACAAAACGACAGATGATCCGATAGACGTACTTCATGTAAATCTGATGTATGTCAGATCACTGTTCAAAGATATACCTCTAAGCGAACCGGCACTGAAAGCTCAGAACAACTGGGTGATGCGTGCATCCAAAAGCTGGATCGGGAACAATCTGTACACAAAATCATTTCTGGCAAATGTTCTCTTTACCTACGGTTACACTAAAGAAGCGAAAGAGATTGTATCCTCTATACTGAATCATGGTGTGAAGTCCCCTACCCTCGGATTCTGGTTCCCTTCCAACAAGTACCAGCAATTGCAGACACAAGTGGCTGTCATGAGATTAATGCTCAACCCTCAGGTTAACAGACCTGATTTGTTTGAAGAGATGAAGTGGTGGTTAATCGCGCAGAAACTAAACCGGGAATGGGAAACGAACACAGCAACCGTTAATGCTGTTTATGCACTGACTATGCAGGGACTGAACGCGTTAAACACAAACGGTACGTTATCGGTTATGCTTGGTAATAAGGAGATAAAATCGCACGATAACATAATTCTCTCACATCCGGTTACCATCCCTGAACTGATTGCGGCTAAAGGTGTAATCCGGGTGGTGAATCATATAGCACTACCTGTTTTCGGTGGTCTGTACCGCAAATTCGAAGTTCCGGTTAAATCCGTAAAAGGGAACAACAGCGGTGCGCTTCAGATTCGGAAAGAGATTATCCGCAACGGGAAAGAGCCGCTTAAAGTAGGCGAACAGGTTACGATCAGACTGATAGTAAAAAGTAATCAGGCGCTGGACTTTGTTCAGATTCAGGATCAGCTGGCTGCCTGCTATCAGCCGGTTGATCAGAAATCGGGATACATATGGCAGCGACAACCCTTCTATAAAGAACTGAACAATGACAATATCAATTTCTTTATCGAAACGCTTCCAAGAGGTACATCTGTATTTGAGTATAAAGTATGGATCAATCGCCCCGGAACCTATCAATCCGGAGTGGCAAAGATCGAATCGGTCTATAATCCGCAATACGTAAATTATTCCGGAAACCACACTTTAATCATAAAATAAAAAAAGAGAGAGCCGCAGCAGGCAATTCTGCTACGGCTCTCTTTCCGATTTAAAGAACATAGAACTTTATAACAACTCTTCCAGTTGTTTTTTCAATTTCGGATCAGACGGACGTTTTGCATACGCATCGACAATCTTACCCTCTTTATCTACAATTAAAATACGAGGAACGCCTTTTATCAGATATTCCTTAACAATTGGAGAACGGAAACCTCCCGGAAGATTCAGATTCAATGTTTCATTCCCTTTTTTAGCAATAAACTGTTTCCACGACTCATACATTGCCCCTTCCGGGTCAAGTGAAAGCGAAATAAACTGAATATTCTTATCCTCCATCTCACGAGCAATTCTCTCCAGATGCGGCATCTCTGCTTTACAAGGAGAACATCCCATAAACCAGAAATCAACCAGTACAACTTTACCTTTGTAATCGGATAAGCGGTATTCTTTTCCTGTTGCATCTTTAGCTACAAAATCCGGAGCGGCAACACCTCTTGAAACAGGCTTATTCTTTTCAAGCAATTGTGCATAGCGCTCTTTGATCTCTCCAAAACGTTTCTTTTCAGCATCTGTCTTGAAGTATTTCTCTGAAATAGCCAGATAAGTAGCATAATCATTAGAGAAGCCTTTATCCATCGTATTATTAAGAACCTCCAGTAAGAAAGCTGCTCTTACTTTTTCATTTTTAATACGCTGAGCGTAAAGATCCAGGTAACCTGTTGTTGAAACAGGAATAACACCATCACGCTCCATCTGTTCGAAAGCCGCCTCCATAGCCTGCCACCATTTAGGTACCAGGAGAATCTCTTCTTCTTCGAATGTAAGATCTTTCAGGAAATCATAGTAACCCGGAGCCAGTTCCGGAGTAATATTGCGGAAAGCAATTGCATTTACCGGACCCTCCAGACGCAAACGCATATCGGTGTATTTATACATTGCTTTCTGACGGCGCTTAAACTCGTCCGAGAATGAAGTTTTATCAACCATATCGCTTAGTGATTGCACCTCCAGATCGCGAGCTTTCATCCATTCTGCGGAAAATTGCTCCGGATCGTCCTTTCCGTATCCCAGGTATTTGTAGGCATTAACATATTTATTCTCTTCTGCCAGATTGCCTTTGAAAAGAATGCTATCACCCGACTGCTCCAGAATTACATCAGACCCAGCCTCTGTATAAATCGAATAGTAGCGTGCATTTTTGTACGCATAGCTATAGTTTCCGATTTCGCCGGCAGTTAATTCAAGCACATAATCACCGTTAGCATTCGGTTCAACCTTACGATAACCGGTTCCTCCCTCTCTGGAGAAGGTTGCAATTTTTTCGTCTCCACCCTTCTTTATAATGCGAGCCACTGTCTGAGCTACCGACAGCTGAGCTGCCGATAGCATTAAACAGGAGGCAAGCAGGACTCTTGCTCTTATCATCATTCGTTTTATTTACTGTTTTGAATCATATTCGGATTACTCTCCATTACTTCAATCGAGAAAGGCATAGTATACAGATGAGAATTCGGTTCCAGCTTATACTCAACACCTCTTATCGTTTTTGTCAATGTTTTACGATACTCAGGAATAGTAGTATAACGCTTCATATCAAAGAATGTATTGATAGTCATAATCAGCTCCATTCTTCTTTCATCAATTACAAGCTGACGCGCTTCAGCGGCATCTTTAGCCGAAACATTAACCACTTCACCTGATCTGAAGCGATATTCACGCAATGCATTGATCCATTTTACCGTTTCAGCTGTATTACCCATTCTCGCATAACATTCAGCTATAATCAGATATACCTCAGACAATCTGATACCCGACATATTCCATCTTACCTTATTGTAAGTTCCAAAGCAAAGCGACCCTGGCTCAACTGAAGGGTGAGGGCGGCTTGTTTTCAGAAACAACTGCAGGCGTAGATCTTTTGCATCAAACAAATCAACCACTTCTTTTATCACATGAGTTAAATCGGGAGAAAACTGACCTGATCCATTGCTATGAAAAAGACATTCAGGCATATCAAAATTAACCACAACCATCGGGTTTTGAAGCTTAGCATCTGCATAGCTTTCCATGTCCCATAGAGCGACATCGTAATTCAGCACCATTTTTGCAGCATCAATAGCTTGTTGCAACTCTCCTCTAAACAAATGGACCTTTGCTTTCATCGCGTATCCCATTGCTTTCCCCGGGCGATAAACATTCTCACGTTTATCCGGCAGATTCTGTAATGACGCATCAATATCCTTCTGGATTTGATCATAGACCTCCTTAACGGTACTTTGTCCCGGAGTAGATTCCATATTAAAATCTGTTCGAAGAATAATCGCACGATCTGTTGCTGCTGTTGCCGGATCGTAAGCTTTCGCATAAATATTAACCAGATAGAAATAATTAAAAGCTCTCAGAAGACGAGCCTGTGCAATAGCTTTTACACGAACAGCATCTGATCCTGTTGCATCATCAATACCATCTAAAAGGATATTTAGCTTTGCTATTTTTTTGTACGTATCATTATAAAGTTTATCACTCTGAATCAGTTTTGCGCGATCATAATCTTCATTCCACAAAAACTGAACCGAGTTCATCGGTGTTTTATAGTTTAAAACATCGTCTAACTTATAATGTATTGCTTCCTCGGGAAAGTAAGTTAAATTATTAATATCATAACTTGGATTAAACGATTCAATTAATCCGTCATATTCTTCTACTGTCTCAATAACGGACTTCCCTTTCGGTACCAGGTCCAGATAGTTACATGCACTCATCACAAGAAGAAGAGCACATGGTGCAATATATTTCGTATATTTCATTGTCGTAGTTATTTAAAGAATTAAAAGCTAACATTTATACCAAATGTATAAGTCGGCATAATCTTGTTATTCCGGCTGCCTCCATTCAAATCATAAGATTCAGGATCGATTCCTTCACCATTGAATGCAAAATAGAACGGATTATCTACCTGCGCTCTCAGCACCGCTGATTTAAAGCCGATTTTCTGAAGGAAAGCCTGAGGTACAGTATACGTCAATCCGATATTACGCGCCCGTATATAAGAAGCAGTCAGGATATGCTCATCAGCAAATTTCCAGTGATCCCCTCTATTCGGGTCATCACCATATCTTCCGATAGCAGGAATTAATCCCTGATTTGAAGGAGTCCAGCGATTCGCAATATCGCGGTGAATACCTCCACCACCTATTCCCTGATACAATGGCATTACATCGTAACGCATATTATGTCCGGTGTAGTACACGAAACGAGTAAACAGCTCTAAGTTTTTATATTGCACTGAAAGGTTCAGCATACCCTGCCATTTCGGAGCCAGCTGCCCGACTGCATAAACAGCATCAATACTACGAACCGGATCATTACTTATAGCATTACCGTTTTCATCAAATACGATTGGGTCACCCACTTCGTTTAATCCTCCGTATTTATAAGCATACATCGTTCCTCTTGAAGTTCCCGTCAGATAATACCCATTCGGATTTTTCAACAGATCAAGTGCATTTGACGGCTCATAATCAATTTTCTCAATCTTATTATTATTGTATGCCGCTGTCAGCTGAGATGTAAATCTCCAGTTCTTTGTCTTAATCCAGTCATAAGAACCCGAGAACTCAATACCTCTGTTTGACATAGCCCCATTGTTTACCCAACCTTCAGCAAATCCCATCGAAGGATCATAGCGTTTTGGTGCAAGCAGGTCAGAGCTATAACGCTTATACACATCAACAGATGCATTCAAACGATTCCAGGCTGCAAAATCAATACCGAAGTTAAACGTTGATGTTTTCTCCCATCTCAACAATTTATTCGGAGGTGTCATAATATCAGTAATACTTCCTCCTGTTTCACTCGAAACAAACATACTACCAATCAAAAACGGAGTTGAGTTCTGATCCACATTTCCTGTGATACCATAGGTAACACGAAGTTTCAGCATATCAATCCATGAATAAGGACGCATAAAAGATTCATTACTCACATTCCAGCTACCCCCTACAGACCAC
>JBOFDD010000285.1:0-6463 GCA_051646645.1 Bacteroidales bacterium
TTTGATTGCAAAGAAAGTTACTTTAGTCTTATTATAGGGTAAAGTCGGAAATATTTTCTGATTTTACCCTTATTTTTTTATCTATCTCTTTGCGTATAACCCAACTACCTTTAATTGCATTTATTGCTTGAATTCAGGAATTCTTTGCATCATTACCTGTCAATTTAATAAGAACACCCTCTCCAATTGGATTAGTATTTCGAGCTATACTTTTATCTTTTTTGAGGTCACCATATCTACCATAAGTGTATACTACTGTATTCTCACCAGTCCCTACAGAGGCAAATGCATGACCAAATCCTTTTGTTTCAATAAAGATTCTTGGTTGCTTCCCATCCGGATCAACAAACATCACCGGATTCCCTGCACAATAAGCATAAGGAGAAATAGAATAATACTTTTCAGCAAGCGGATCCATTGAATGCCAACGAGCCAAGGTCTGATCATAGAAGCGGGCACCGTAATCATACATATTAAACCCATGAGCTTCCATCTTCTCCTTACCATTGAATGCATATTCAATTTCAGAAGAACTACCCCATTCCATCGCGTATGGATAAAAGCTTGTGGATCTTTTGACTCCTCTACCAGCCTCTAGCTCATGACGTACATTCCCCAGATGATCAGTTAAATGATAAACTCCACTAATTAGGAAACATACGTTTACAAGACAACGGAATAAAGGCTGAATACCTCATAATTATTTGATTAGTTACACCAACTCCCAATGCCCTGCCTTGTTTGAGCCAATACGCTTAATCAAACCTTTCTCCTTCAATGTTGCCATAATACGTTCACCCTGCCTTAACGAGACAGAAAGCGATTCGGCAATCTCTTTTGCGGTTATTCGACTATTAATCCGAATAAGCTCTAATACACGTTGCTCATTTATACCGACATTTATACCGACATTTATACCGACATCTAAACGAGGATCTAAGCCTTCATTTTCTATTGATGCCTGATAATTACGAATTATCTGTTCTAAGTTGCGGATATGTTCATCAAACATAAAGTTACGAAATAGCTCTATATCATCTTTTTCACGAGTAGCGATAAGCGCCTCAATATATTCAACTTTACGATCTTTGTTGATTTTGGAAGGAATAATACCATACTCAAACTGCAACTGATTCATCAGCAATCGGCACATTCGACCGTTTCCATCAGCCCAAGGATGAATCGTAACTAAATGGAAGTGTGCATCGAAGCTCAACTTATAACATTCGATAATATTTGCTTTTGAAAGACCCTTTCGTCTTTTATTTATACTTACGCAAAGCTCTTCCAGTTTGGCAGGTACTTTAGAGTAATTCATATACGAACGACCTCCAGTACCAGCTGTGACATTCAATAACCGTAGCTCCCCTTTTGCTGACGAAAATTCTCCCAAAGCAGTTTGATAGGTTGTCCCTGTATTATTCAATACAATAGCCGATAACGCTTTAAGCATCTCAACAGTGATATCACTATGACTCATTGCAAAAGTAATAGCCTGTTCGTATGCCGCTTTCAGGTCTAAGTTCATCAGCTGCTCAGTCATTGAGCGACCTTTAGCACTAATACCCTCATCAAACAAAAGTTGGTTTTCTATTTCAGTAACAGTTGAACCCTCGATAGCTGTGGAATGGGTAATAAGTGAATACAGATAGAATTTGTTATAATCGATCTGTTTGTCAATACCCAGTTCTCTAAACTGGGCAAGCAATGATATTATTTTCTGTTCTCTTGTCATAATTTATTCCTCTCAAAAATATTTTGTATCGTAATATGACACTCCATATATCCGACATAATTTCCTGAAAGCATATGAGGCTTGAACTCTTTTAGGATAGCTTTACTTTGCTCCAGCACGCAAACAATATCAAAAAGCTTTTCCATCTTCTTTCTATCGTTTCTGTAACGCTTGAGCTCCTTGCGAAACAGGCTACCACTCTTTACCTGCCTCATTCGCTACAAGAATCATAAACTTCTCAAAATCAGAAGTATCAACAGCTTTAAGTCCATTTTCAGAACGAGCATCTTCAATAGCGGTCTTTGTTTCCTCATTCGGTTCGTTATAGACAACTTCCATCAAAAGACTCTCTACATAGTTATTTAGACTTCTATGCTCACGTTTTGCTGCTCTTTTTAGATTTTCCAGCAAGTCACTATTAAATCTAAATGCCGTCTGTTTCTTTGCTACTACTTTCATATCTATAGTGTTATACACAACAAATATATAACAAATGTATAGCAGAAACAAGCGATTATGAGTTTTGTAATTTCAATCATCTGTCCAGGCTTGCCATATTGCAAAATCATCTGGTTTTTAATACCTTATACATTCTCGCAACATCTCGTCTACTGCCGGGACACGGTGGCATGTGTCCGTGGTGCACCATAAACGGATGAATCAATACCAGGATGGTTATTCGAATAATTCTACAGGTTATCCACATCTCTTCAATTGACGAGACCAATCCCTACTACAACAGCCTTCGGTAATGGAAATATGGATGTGTTTTGAAGCACGGAAAGCCGCCAGCTTTCCCTACCACAGCAGCCTTCGGTATTGTTGCATTTGTGTGTTTTGCACCACGGCAACATGCCATGTTGCCCTACTATAGCTGAATTTGAAGTATTTATACGTATATTTCGCTGGCGACATCCGTATTTATTAGTACAAACAAAGGTGAAATTAGTTATTTCAAAGGCATGATTTATTTTTTTCAACCGTATCTTTAACAATTCCCATGCGCATGCGAATGCATTCCGATGCGCATGGGTTCTATTTCCGATGCGCATGCGAATTCAAACCGCTCCGGAGCGGAATTACAACCGGTCCGGAGCGGTTTGAAAATTCGAAGGTATAAATTAACTAATCCAGACTAATCTCTGAAGTAATCCAAAGTTTAATTTGATTAATATATACGGTTAGACGGAGAGGTTAATACATTTGTTTTTTACGGATTAATCGGAAGAGATCTCTGACTGTAAGATTAGCTACTTGCAAACTTCCGTTTGCAAGTAGCTAACTGAGTTTAGCAAGTAGGTAAATCGGGTTTGCTACCGGCAAAAGTAAAGCCATTGAAAAGAATCATACCTGCAGGATTTTTCTCAGAATCCACCATCACCCGTCACCTTTACCAAACAAACACTGATTATCAAATCTTTAGAGGTGACGACAACCCGAATTTGCCGTCACCCCACCGTCACCGTTACCGTCACCTCTATCCTGTTATTAATCAAAAGCTTACAAGACCTGGTGACGGGTGACGGTGAAACTTGGCAAAAAAATCCTCTAATAAATACCGTAAGCGTCTCCAAGAAAGATTCCTTAACAAAAAAAGAAGCCAAGATTGATTTTATTCAACCTTAGCTTCTTTTTTTCTTATGCAGGAAACTCATCCCCGGCAGGTTTGTCAATTCCCAATGGCTTTATCTATATGTGATCTATCACCGCTCCAGGCTTTAAGTGAAGACCATTTTGCAGGAGCGTCACTCCAGAAAGGATCTTCAGGACTTAAGCCCAACTGAAGTAATCCCAGAGAACAGAGATATAAACTTCCAGTGTTGATATACTCTTCACCTAATTCTGGTTGGTAACCGGAGAAACCGATACGAAGCCAACCCTGTTTATCAAATGTGTTTTTATCTTTCATCTGTCTGCGTATCATCAGCGTCATTGCCGAGCGCACTTGCGCCGGAGCAATATTCGCTGGCATAATATTCTGCAGACTGGCTTGGCTTAATGCATGAAAAGCGCCAAAACGATAGGCTATAGAACGACCAACTACCGGATACGCACCTTCGGGAGAAATCATACGCTCAAGCTGTTCGGCAAAGCGGCTATGTCTTTTTATTTGAGTTTCATAAAAATCAGCTCCTTCAATACTGTGTTTTTTCATAACTGTCAAAACATCCGTAAGCATCGGATGGATAACAAAGCTGTTGTAATAATCAAAATGGAAACGCGGACCGTCTCCATATCATGTCCATCACCCTTATACCAGTCGTTCCGGAAACGCGAAATACCATAAGTCAGACGGTTCATATCGCATTCGCCGGTCAAATCAAGAAGTGTAGCCTCAATCATAGACGCAAACAGGAGCCAGTTGCTCTCCCAAGGTTTGATGCGGCGTGTTCTTTTCAGCTCAGTAATCAGATTTTGTTGCGTCTGACTATCCATTCGCTCCCAAATCTGAGTTTTAGCTCTCAGAAGACCTTGCGAAAGAAATGCTGCATCAACAAGAGGTTGATAAGGTTTTCCAAAAAGCATATAATCTGCTGAAGTTGAATCTACAGCATGAGAAAAAGAGCGAAGCGTAAGCTGTATGTATTTTTCGCGTAGCTTTCCTTCTTTTGTCTGATCAGGCCCAAGCTCCAGCCAAGGGGCCATTCCACAGAAAAGACGTCCGAATGCCTCGAGATAAGCAAACTGCTTTCTTGTTTTTCCTGTAAAATCGACTTCCATATTCGACTTTAGTTTTCCCTGACTGAGATTGTCAAGTACCGGATCAGCAATACGAGTCAATGTCTGAACCCAGACTTCGCGATCTTTTTTCCCTTGCTTGTGGTTTGCCATGAGTGAAACGGGCAAACATATAAGTAGCGTAATAATAAACTTATTCATACGATTCATTATAATTGTAATATTGTTCAAGCTTTTTATATCTCAGGTACGAACCTCTTTGAACTACCTTCATAGAATTGATCTCTGTTATAAAGGAAGCGTTGCTCCTTTTTCATATTTTTCGTTTTAATTTGAAGTGATACCGGATTGGTCTGATTCATCGGATCAGAAAGATGAATAACCGGATTATTCGTACCGGCATCTTTCAGCAAAACAAGGCAAGGAGCATCAACCGTAAGACTAACCTCCCGGTTTTTACAGGTTAGTGCCTTTGAAAAAACCATTCCATAGATTCGCTTCTTCTTATGATAGACTACTTGCACGGAGTCGTTATTGGAAAGGACAATTATATTCTTTGGATTATAATTCTTTATCTCACCGGCATTTATGCCAGGTACCAGCATATAGGCATAGGAAGCATTCTGCGGTTTCACACCATGATCCAGCGAAAGGGTAAAAATATCTTTCTGCATCACCTCATCCGAATAGTTAGTATTAATATCGGTCCATTTACCCTGACGGGTATTGAGTGCTAAATTCACATTACTTCCATCTGGAATAAAGTAGCCCACGCCATTGTGGTAAATCCATTCGGGACTTTTCTGAAATGTATAATCCCCTTTCATCAATTGCTTTTGTTTTCCTCTATTGGAAACAATCACCTCATCCCTTAGCAGACACTGATTGAGGGTTGTGTGTACAGGATAGTCCGAAGAAGACTGAATCCCATTCCCCAGACAAACCACCTCGTCATCGAAAAAGAACCAGGCTTTATTGGCTGAGGTATTAATCCCGTAAAGCGTATCCTGATCTGTGTAGCGATAGGCCGAAACGGAATAAATACTATCTGTTACCCCTCCTGCAAAAGGAGTCTGTCCCATCTTGATATAAGTTTTGGCCTGAGGAATTACGGGAACTTGCGGATTGGTTATGCCCGGCACTTTCGAGTAATCCCATACGGGGAAAATATTATCATATTCATCTCCCTTCACAAAAATCCCGGTCGATCCGTCCGACATAAAATATTGTTTAATTCCCTCTCCATTATCCCGCAAATACTCGTTGCGGGCAGTACGTGTGGAAACCATACGCAAATCGACCGTGAACCGGGGACGTTTATGCAGCGTATAGTCCGAACGGAAAAAGTGATTACTCTGCGGCAGGACACCGAAAGCAGGATCTTTCGCTCCGGAAACCCGCGCTATGGCTTCTTCATAAGATTTACGATTATCCGGATCGAGCAGGATCATCCGGTTCATAATTGACACATGACCCGATTTACGTGTCGCATTCGGACGTGTAGAAGCACGGCCAATCACGTTGTAGGAGATAAATTCTCCTCGAATAGTATTCAGGTAGGTATCTTTCACGAGACTTACCAGTATATTCAGTTTCTCTGCCGGTATAGCGAAAGGTGTTCCCGCGGCATAACTACAGGCTTTGGTAGTCCCTCCGATAAACACATCGCCATAAGCTCCCACATGCAACTGACGCCCATGCTGTGTGAAAGAGTGGTCTGTCTGTATCCCCTCTGATCCCTTGGTATAAACTACCGTTGAATAGATATAATCCATAGCAGTTTTCAACAGAGCAGTATCATTAGTCAGACAAGCACGATACATCCAGTGTAAAGCCACATCCACCCTATTTGCGCCAGCCTGCTTTCCGGGATCACCACCTTTTAGCCTCAACCGTTCGATTGACTTTTCGAACAGATCTGCCGGCAACTTCTCTTTTCCAGGACAATGCATCACCAGAAGGAATTGCCCCATGCGCTGCGGCTCACCAATCTCATTCTGATACCAGTTGCGCGAGCGGGGCTGAGCCTGATGCCAGTAGCTTAACATG
>JBOFDD010000286.1:0-3051 GCA_051646645.1 Bacteroidales bacterium
ATCGACTTTTATGGAAATATGGAAACATAAATTCATCTTTTGTGTGGAAAAAACCTACGTTGATAAATTATTTTCTCAACGTAGGTTTTTATAAAAACAAACGTAGGTTTTTCCGAAGATCAACGCTCATTTTTTCAAAATTCACCTTTGATTTTCTGAGAATGCCAGGAAGATTGTCAACAGTTCCAGTAATAAACTTTACTGAGTGACAACCATTTCCGTAAATGGAATAAAGAAATGACAACTAAATCCGGATTATGCCCCGGATTTTTCAAACTATCAAGGGGTTGAATTCTAAATATATACTTCTCCGGCTCAAGATATAAGTATGTTTCCGTAGAAATATATATCCTGACACAAAGATATTTATATTTATTTTCGACGAAGTATATATTTGTTTTTCAAACAATAAACTCATATTCTTGTACGTTCAAACCCAAAAGTTCATTTAAACAAACGCGCAGCTTAATACGTTCGAAAAATTCACTTATGTGAATAAAATCATTCGCTTAAGAGATTGGAGCAAATCACTTAAGCGAATTTTCTCATTTGCTTAAGTGAATTTTCTCAAACTCGCCACAAACAAAAAACTCCTCCGATTGATACATTTAGCCTGTAAGTTTGTTATGCAAAAAAGACTTCATTTATTTTTATTATTATGATATACATATTACTAAATCTGGTTGTATTCGTGGCATTGATCGCGTGGCTTTATATGCTACAGCGTAAGTTCGTTAAGTTCCCAAAAAGAGTATTCCTCGCTCTTGGTCTTGGAGTAGGCTGCGGCACTATACTCCAGCTTGCGTATGGAATGGCTTCTGATATAACTTCTGGCACACTTGAATGGGTGGGGTTGATCGGTGACGGATACGTCCGCTTACTCCAAATGATTGTTATGCCTCTGATTATGATATCCATTCTTTCGGCAATTGTAAATCTTAAAGAAGGAGGAAAGGATTTGGGGAAAATGAGTACTACCATAATTTTCTTTCTTGTTGGTACAGCTGTCATTGCAGGCTTAATAGGTGTGTTTTCGGCTAACCTGTTTGGCTTAAATGCCGAAGGATTGCAAATGGGTGCGATGGAAACTGCAAGAGCCGGATATCTGGAAACCAAACTGACGGATCTGAGCAACACCAGTTTCGCATCGCGGATTATCAACCTCATTCCTTCCAATCCGTTCCAGGATATGACAGGCAGTCGCGACACCTCTACAATAGGTGTAGTTATTTTCTCTGCATTTTTAGGTGTAGCAGCTTTGGGGATTGCAAAGAAAAAACCACAATCTTTTGAGTTTTTCAGGAGCCTGATCAACTCTCTTCACGATGTGATCATGCGCCTGGTTACAATGATCCTTCGTCTAACCCCTTACGGAGTACTTGCCCTGATGACAAAGGTTGTGGCAACAAGTAATGTGAGTGAGATTATGAACCTGGGACGTTTCGTTGTGGCTTCCTACGTGGCTCTGATAGCCATGTTCGTTGTTCACCTCATCATCGTGGGAGCATTTGGAATAAATCCGTTTATTTATCTGCGTAAGTCGCTGCCTGTTCTGACATTTGCTTTCACATCGCGAAGTAGTGCGGGAACTATCCCTCTGAACATAGAAACGCAGGTGGACAAATTAGGAGTTAATGAAGGAATAGCCAACCTGTCAGCTTCACTCGGCGCATCTATCGGACAGAATGGTTGTGCTGCAATCTATCCGGCGATGCTGGCAGTAATGATTGCACCGATTGCGGGAGTAGACCCGATGAACTGGGAGTTTATAATAAAACTGCTTGCTATAATTGCCATCAGTTCATTTGGGGTTGCCGGAGTCGGTGGTGGCGCTACTTTTGCAGCATTGATCGTACTCTCCTCCCTGAATTTCCCTGTAGCTCTAGTAGGACTGCTGATCTCTATTGAGCCTTTGATAGATATGGGAAGAACTGCATTGAATGTAAACGGGGCTATGGTTACGGGGGTTGTTACCGGTAAAATATTCGGGCAATTAGACACGAGCAAGTTCTATGACAATGATATGCGTGAACCCGAAGAATAGTTTAAACTGCATATGACAAAGAGCAATATCAAATCCGAGAATGCGACCATGCTATTATTGAAATTAGCATGGCCGGTAATACTATCTTCTTTATTGCATCTCACGTATAACCTGATTGACATGTTATGGGTGGGACATATTGGTAGTGGAGCGGTTGCAGCGGTTGGTAGTGCTACTTTCTTTATTAATCTTGGATGGGCTTTTGCGAGCATAATCACAATAGGGACTACGGTTTCGATATCGCACGCCGTTGGAGCACAGAATAAAAAACTGGTTCAAAAATATGTATCGAGTTCTATTTCAGCCATCACGCTTCTTGGTGTTCTTTATACACTGGTATTATTATTAATCCCGCAACAGCTTATCGGGTTCTTTAAAATTACAGATCAGGCTGTTGTGGATCAGGCTGTAACTTATCTGAGGATTAATGCTATTGGAGTAATTATTGGTTTTTTCAACCTGATATTGTCGGGCATATTAGATGCACACGGTAGAACGAAATCATCTTTCCGTGCAGTTCTTTCGGGCAATATTGTGAATATGATTCTGGACCCGATTCTTATTATATACCTCGATCTGGGTGTTGCAGGTGCAGCTTGTGCGACTGTTATTAGCCGTTCGGTTGCTTTTCTGATTTTTTATTTTCTGATTCACAAAAGAAATCTGGTTCAGCTAAACATAAAACATACAGGATACGAACAACTAAAAAAGATACTACGCATAGGTCTTCCCGGATCACTTCAACGCACTCTTTTTACGCTTATTGCAATTATTATCGGAAGGATTGTCGCTGACTTCGGAACGGATGCGATTGCATCTCAAAAAATAGGACTACAGATAGAATCTATCAGCTTTACGATAATGGGTGGTTTATCTCAGGCAATGTCGATTCTGGTCGGTCAGAACTATGGCGCCCGTTCTTTCCTTCGCATAAAAAGCTTATACAAAGCAGGACTAAGGATAAATCTGATAATAGGTGCAGCAATGAGTCTGTTCTTTATTCTCTT
>JBOFDD010000287.1:0-1867 GCA_051646645.1 Bacteroidales bacterium
TATCAAAATATAAAAAAAAGCCTTCGCACTTATGTGTGAAGGCTTTTTTAATATCTTTGTCAGATTACATTATCACGCTATCTAAAACTGAACACATTATGGTATTAAACTATATATGGGCTGCGTTTTTTCTCATCGCGTTCATCATTGCCGGCATAAAACTGATATTCTTCGGAGATGTAAATGTTTATTCGGCAATAATCGAATCTTCATTCAGTTCGGCGAAATTAGCCTTTGAAATATCTCTCGGACTTACCGGTGTTCTTTCATTATGGTTAGGATTAATGAAAATCGGGGAAAAAGCGGGTGTAATAACATTCTTTTCAAAGATACTCAGTCCGGTATTTTGCAAGCTATTCCCTGATCTGCCAAAAGATCACCCCGCAGGAGGATCGATCTTCATGAACCTATCGGCCAACATGCTTGGACTGGATAATGCTGCCACACCTCTCGGACTTAAAGCGATGCAGGAAATGCAGTCGATTAATCCGGATAAAGAAAACGCAACAAATCCGATGATTATGTTTCTGGTTCTGAACACTTCAGGACTTACGCTTGTTCCTATTGGAGTAATGGTATACAGAGCGCAGCTTGGTGCAGCTCATCCTTCGGATGTGTTTCTGCCGATACTAATTGCAACACTCTGTTCGACAATAGGCGGAGTTGCCTGGGTATGTGTAAAACAGAAAATTAATCTGTTTCAGAAAGAACTGATGCTGTTTTTCAGTGCATTCATTGCATTTATAGCATTTATAATTTACACGTTCTCTCAGATGGATAACGCTACTGTTTCGAAATACTCAACCCTGTTTGCGAATTTCATTCTTTTCTCAATAATCGTTGGCTTTATTGCTGCAGGCATCCGAAAAAAGATAAACGTTTACGATGCTTTCGTGGAAGGAGCAAAAGAAGGATTCAAAACAGCAGTTATGATTATTCCTTATCTGATCGCCATTCTTGTAGGAATAGCTGTTTTCAGAGCGTCAGGAGCTATGGACCTTGTGATTGGCGGGGTGAAAAGTGGGTTTGACTATTTCGGATGGAACAGCGAATTTGTCGAGGCTTTACCGACTGCATTGATGAAGCCACTAAGCGGAAGCGGTGCAAGAGGACTTATGGTAGATGCGATCAACACGTTCGGTGCTGATTCGTTTATTGGCCGAATGTGTTCCGTTATTCAGGGGTCTACCGATACAACCTTCTATGTATTAGCAGTATACTTCGGTAGCGTCGGAATTAAAAATACTCGTTATGCCTTAAGCGCCGGACTACTTGCTGATGCTATAGGAATTATAGCTGCTATAGGTGTTTCATACTTATTTTTCCATTAAAACAAACATTCAATATGATACTTTATTACAACGAAGGCTGTGATATGCCTCCGATTAAAAAACAGGAAGTCAATAACTGGATAAAAACAGTAGCTGCACTTTACGACCGTAAGGTTGGGAATATTTCTTATATTTTTTGTAATGACGATAAAATACTGGAAATAAACAGGGAATATCTGCAACATGACTATTACACTGATATTATCACGTTTGACTATACCGAAAATAACAAAATCGGAGGAGATATATTTATAAGCGTTGATACGGTAAGAAGCAACTCCGAGGAGTTTAATACTGATTATATCGAAGAGCTTCACAGGATTATCATTCACGGCATCCTGCATCTTTGCGGAATTAAAGACAAAGAACCGGAAGAAAGAGCTGATATGACAAGAAGAGAAAATGAGGCGTTAGCTCTCAGAACACAAAAGGATGCATAACAGCATCCTTTTTTTTTATGCATAAAAGAATAAATGTAACTACTCAGGTATATTCTCCTTGAAACCTAAAAAGGAAAAAAATGCTCCTATCTGTTG
>JBOFDD010000288.1:0-3922 GCA_051646645.1 Bacteroidales bacterium
GATCAGCATTATCAGTACAGCCTGGAGTGCCGGATTCATCAGGAAGCCTTTAACTTCATCAAACCAGGTAGGCTTGTACTGCTTTATCACATAATCAGATGTATGTAATTTATGTTCAATAATTTCTGTCACTCTTTCAGCTTTTCCTTCGCAATACCCATTTTGTATAGCTTCATCAGCAGTAAATGTCAGCACTTTGGTTGAGTCTATTAAACCCGGTACAACAATGCGACTATCAACCATGGCTTCAGCAATTAATGGATCTCTGCGCCATTTGGTTTTCCATTTACCATCGACCCGGATACTGTCTTTACCCTGAGCTTCGGCTGTTGAACGTATTGTTGAGCGCATATAGGATTGATATTTGTCAGGCATTTGTTTGCCTGTTTCATCTACAACTGTAGCTGCTCCGATATTAGCTCCGTTTCTCATATAAATACTATCACATGCAATAGCAATAAGTGCACCTGCAGAAGCTGCATTGTTGTCAATAAAACAATAGACCGGCAGTGGCTCGTTTAGAATAGCAGTCCGGATTGAATCCGCAAAAACAACAGCACCGCCGTATGTGTTCATGTGAATAATAATGGCATCAGCATTCTCTTTGTGAGCTTCTGCTATTCCATTCTTTACGTATAGCCAGGTTGTGCTGCCAATTTCTTTTTTCAGATCTATTATGTAATAGGTCGTCTGTTTTGCAAATAGAAAACATATCGAAAAAAGAAGAAGCGTGAAAGTAAGAACGAATTTTTTCATGTTTCAAATAGTTTCTTAGATGGTTATTATACTTCGAAGCTAAGTCCGTCATAAGCAATTACTACATTCTCAGGAAGTGTCTTCTGAATATCTTCATGCAGACCGAACTGATGGTTCATATGAATCAGATAGCTGCGTTGAGGTTTTATCAGCTCAATGTACTCCAGTGCCTGAGGTAAAGATATATGTGCAATATGCGGATAGGGGCGTAAAGCTTCAATTATAAGAATTTCCACGCCTATGAGTTTGTTTAGCTCTTCGATGTCGATTTCAGTAAAATCAGTCAGATATGCTATTCTCCCAAAACGGAACCCGGCAACAGGGAGTTTATGATGCAGCATTCGTATTGGTAAGAATTCCATATCGCAGACTATAAATGATGAATCTATCTTAAAATTTATCAGATTCATATTGGCCGCAAATCCTTTAGGCAGATTCGAGAAACAGTAATGTAACCGCATCCGGATTTGTTCAGCCACATAGGATTCGCACCATATAGGCATTTCTGTTTCTTTGGTTATGGGCCGAAGCTCTTCCAAGCCGTCGATGTGGTCAAAGTGTGAGTGGGTCAGAATCACAGCGTCTATATGATATAAATTTTCTCTTATAGCCTGCTGCCTGAAATCCGGACCACAGTCAATAATCACGTTGTGACTATTATTTTGAATTAACAGGGATGATCGTGTTCTTTTGTCTTTGGGATTCGTAGAATGACATACATCACAGCTGCATCCCAGCTCCGGGACACCGGCTGATGTTCCGGTTCCAAGAAAAGTAATTTTCATAATGTTATTTTACCAGATATTTCTTTAAGCCTTCACTGCAATAAGTAGTGTATTTTCCATTTTCATCTGTATAGATAAAGAAAGCCTCAATAGCAGGATCTGCATCAACAATTTTAAGGCTTTCGTCCAACCCCATAACCATAAATGCAGTGGCATAAGCGTCTGCTGTTATACAATCCGGTGCAACAACTGTAGAGCTTAATAAATTGTGCTGTATAGGGTATCCGCTTTTAGGATCAATTGTATGGGCATATTTTTTCCCGTCTTTTACATAAAAATTTCTGTAATTACCGGATGTAGCCATCGCCATGTTAGATATTTCAATTATTTCTTCAATTTCGCCAACTACTGATGTGGAATCGTCAATCGGTTTATTTATTCCAACACGCCAGAGGTTTCCTTTTTCATTCTTGCCACCCGCAACAAGTTCGCCTCCGATTTCGACCATAAAGTTGATTATGCCTTTTGAACGAAGTAAGTCGGCAACAACATCGCATGCATATCCCTTAGCAATAGCAGAACCGTCGATCATGGTACGCGGGTCCTGTTTGATGATTTTTCCATTTTTAAGCTGGACTTTATCATATCCGACAAACTGAAGAATGCTGTCTACCACATGTTCGTTAACCTCTGCACTTTTTTTAAATCCAAATCCCCATAGATTTACCAAAGGGGCAACCGTATAGTCAAAAGCGCCATTAGTAACCTGAGAAACTTTATGTCCGGTTTCAAATACGGTAGTAAACCACTTGTCGGCAACAACTGTTGAGTCATTGTTATTAATACGTGTGATTATCGAATTAGGGTTAAATGGTGATAATGAGTTGTCAAAAGCCTTTAGCTCTGCTTCAATTTCTGTTTGTAGATTTTTCGGATAGTCGTAGCTTATGTGATAAAGTGTTCCGAAGATCCGTCCCTGATCTTTTTGATATTCAGCCTGAGTTTTCTGACCACGCTCATAAACAATAAATGTAATAGCAGCAGCTAATAGCACTAAAAAAATATATTTTGTTCTTTTCATAATTAAATGATTTGGATGTATTCCTTAAAAATAAGTTCCTTTGCAAAGATAATGACATAAAACATTTAGCATATATGTATAGACAACATCTTTCGAAACTTGAGAAAAAATGCAATGAAATTCTTGATGCACCACTTTATTACAGGGGTATTGAGACTTTAGTAATTCTTAGTATTGGCTCTCTGCTGTTGAGTACGTTCAAGATAAGTGAGAAGTATGAGCTTATGCTTGCAATCTTTTCTTTTCTGTCCGGGAGTATTTTCCTTGTAGATTATATTCTTCGGATTATTGCAGCACATTCATTTTATCCGCATTTGAATCCGGTAAAAGCGCGTGCCCGTTATCTGGTATCATTTTATGGGATTATTGACTTCGCAGTTGTATTGCCTTTTATTGTGCCTTTTTTCTTTTCAGGAGAGCATGCTGTTCAATTGTTCGAATTAGGACGGATATTCCTGTTGTTCAAGTTTGCGCGCTACTCTCGTCCGTTTAAAATGGTCATTGAAGTATTTAATGATGTGAAATGGGAATTGGTTGCTTCTATGTTAATCATGGCTTCTGTTGTATTTGTATGTGCCGTGTTGATGTTTTATGTTGAGCATAAGGCGCAACCAGATGTTTTTAAAAATGTGGGCGATTCTTTCTGGTGGGCTATTATAACTTATACAACAGTGGGCTACGGAGATATATATCCTATAACATTTGTGGGAAAAGTACTCGCCGGTGCTACTGCTTTGGTTGGGATTGCGATGGTGGCTTTCCCAACCGGTATTATATCTACGGCTTTTATGCGCAGAATAAACGCAGAGAAGAAAAATAAGCATATTGGTAAGAGTGATTCGAATGAATTGATGAAAGAATGCAAACCTATGAAGTATTGTCCTCACTGCGGTGAAAGATTAGATCAAAATCATAAAGAATAAAGGGAGATAAATTAATTTAGGGAATTTGGTAACTGAAAATTTGCTATAACGAAATAAACCTCTATCTTTGCACTATAAATATCGCGGGATGGAGCAGTGGTAGCTCGTTGGGCTCATAACCCAAAGGTCATCGGTTCGAGTCCGGTTCCCGCAACTCATTAAAGGCTATTCAGAATTTATTTTTGGATAGCCTTTCTTTATTTTTGTCTCGTATACCGGATAATTGATCTATCTTCGCAGCTGTTTTTAATTACTCATTTGAAAATACAAGGAACTAACACAATTTTAATTCGATGATAAAACATTATTCAAAAACACTTTTAACCGTGTTGTTAGCCGGTGCGCTTACTACTTCATGTACAGATAACGATTCGTCTGGAAAGTTGAATTTAGATCTTAATCAGATCAGGGTTTTAGTTGCAAATGAAGGTCAGTAT
>JBOFDD010000289.1:0-18786 GCA_051646645.1 Bacteroidales bacterium
TCCCATCAGCTGAATAAAAGATGCGACAACCGCAATAGCTCCGATTTTCACGCTTCTCTCTTTGATTGAAGCATCAGCAAATATCAGCAAACAGTACACCAGCAGCGGTAATAAAAACCATACTGAAAAGAATGATAGCAGGAGCAGAAAGAATACACCCAGCGTAAACACAGCTGGCAGAAGATGTACAAGCTTCATTGATCCGGGGTGACGTTTCTCCAGATTTATCCGGGCAATACCAAAGTTATATACCTGTTTAAAGAATTTCCGGAAATCTACCCGTCGCTTGTGAAACACCCAGGCTTCAGGGAAAAGACGTACACGCGCCTTATTTTCGTAAAGACGAATACTGAAGTCAATGTCTTCGCCGAAACGCATCGGAGAGAAACCGGAAAGTTTGCGGTACATATCAGCATTTATTCCCATATTAAAACTACGGGGATAAAACTTATCCAGCTTCTTCTTCCCTCCACGGATTCCTCCTGTAGTAAAGAAGGAGGTCATGGAGTAGTTTATCGCTTTCTGAACATCCGTAAACGAGTCATGTGCTTTATCCGGTCCGCCCCACGCCTCGCAGGGAGAGGATTTTAGCTCCTTCTCAACCTCCTCCAGATAAGCAGGAGGAATAATACAGTCTGAATCCAGCACAATAAAATAATCCCCATCGGCTCTTTCGGCACCATAATTACGGGTTTGACCCGGACCAGAATTCGGTTTGGTAAAATACTTAATATCGAGTATCTCTTTGTACTGATCTACAACTTTATCGGCAGGAACAGACGAGCCATCCTCAACAACGATGACTTCAAAGTTTTTTCTGGTCTGCAGCGTGAGGCTTTGCAGTAACTCCTCCAGCTCCTGAGGTCTGTTATAGACCGGTATAATTAATGAAAAGAACATGCGCTAAACGGTTTTGCTATTCAATAGTGCAAGATTACGAATATTCCGTCTGTTAAACAAAAAAAGGCATAACGTATTTCTACGCTATGCCTTTTTATATCTGAATAAATCAAACAATTACTTTGCTCTTTCTACGTAAGAACCGTCAGTTGTGTTGATTTTAATTTTCTCACCAGCTTCGATGAACAAAGGAACACGAATTTCAGTACCTGTCTCAAGAGTTGCAGGTTTCAATGTGTTTGTTGCTGTATCACCTTTAAGACCCGGTTCAGTGTAAGTAACTTCAAGGATTACGTTTGTCGGAAGATCAGCAAACAAAACAGTTTCTGTATCTGCGTTCATAACAACCTCTACCATATCTCCTTCTTTAAGGAAACGTACACCATTGATACGGTTTTCGTCGATTGGGATTTGCTCGTATGTTTCGTTGTTCATAAAGTTGTAACCCATATCGTCTTTGTACAAGAACTGATAAGGACGTCTTTCAACACGAACTTCGTTTACTTTAACACCTGAGTTAAATGTATTTTCGATCACACGACCTGTTTCAACATTTTTCAATTTTGTGCGTACGAACGCTGCTCCTTTACCCGGTTTAACGTGAAGGAATTCAGTAATGAAGTAAAGACCATTGTTGAACTCGATACACATACCGTTTCTGAAATCTGCAGTAGTTGCCATAAATGCTTCTTATATGTATAATACTTGATTTTTATTTTAACGGGGACAAAGTTAATGCAATTGTCTTAAATTTGAAAGAGTTAGAGCCGTAAAGTCCATTATTTATCGTTAAAGGATACGGGTAAAAACAGTTAAAGGTAGCCTCACGGCTACCTTTTAACCACCTTAGTTATAGTCTAATAATAGCAATTACTTTAATCTTTCGCTAAAAGAAGAAAGGGTCTCCATAGAAATTTTAGGAGCACCATTTTGTTTCGTAACTTTCAGCTCATATTTTTTAGCTCCTTCAAAATCGTTCGAAGTAATAACAAAAGTCACTTCGTCCTGATCCGATGGAAGGAACTTGCTAACATCAAATGAAACCGATCCGCTCATAGAGACAGTCTCGGGTACGTTAAAACTGTTTTGTCTGAATTCCAGATAAGTTTTGCCATCTTCCGGATAAGTTGTATCTGTGTTGTGTACCAGATTCAGAAAATGAATACCACCCGGATGAGAATTACATGAAAAAACAATTGTAATGTATTTTTCTGCAAACCAGATATCTGTTATGCGCGCTTTATTATTCCCTATCGAATCTTCCTGCGCATTCGTGATATTGATTGCATCTTTAGTAAGAATCTTACTTAACGCATTTACCTTTACATAGTGATCAAACCCATCCTGCTGATCCGACAGTAATGTATAGTTAGCCCATACACGTGTGTCTGTTGCGGGATTATATGGAAAATCCTGCGCGGCAGGCCATAATTTCTTACCATTATCCAATAGCAGATAATATGTACCGGGAGAGGTCACTTTCACTGTAGCCGGACTAATCTGGAAATCCCATAAAGAGTATCCGTCATTGTCACAAGAGATAAAAACAGACAGCGATAAAATCGCCATCATAATCATAAACAGGCTTTTTTTCATAAGTCATTATTTTACAAGTTATCTCTGTGCACAGATAAATTGAGTTCTTTTATCAACAAGACGCATCTGATAATGCATTTTGCTGCACAGCAAACCTGTTAAAATATCAAAAACAACTTACTAAAAAAGATACTGCTCTAATTTTTAATAATTTACTTCTTACTCTTTTCAGTAGATAGCATACCACATGCCGCAAAAATATCTTCTCCCCGCGAAGTACGAATTGTACTTACAACCCCTTTCGAGTTTAATCTGTCACGAAAAGCGACCATTGTCTTTCCGTCTGATGATTTCAAATCCACATCAGGAATAGCATGGAAACGTATTAAATTAACACGGGCATCCAAACCTTTGAGTACGCGGGCAAGCTCATCGGCATGACGCATTGAATCGTTATATCCGTTAAACACAATATATTCAATAGATAATCTGCGTTGTTTTGAAAAATCATATTGACGCAAAAGATCCAGGAATTCAGTCATCGGGAAAGCCTTTTCTACCGGCATAATCTCAAGTCGTTCAGAAGGGAACGGCGAGTGAAGCGAGATGGCAATATGCACATCAGTTTCATCCAGCAAACGCAACAACCCCTGACGTACTCCAATACTTGAGACAGTGATACGCTTCGGACTCCAGCCATACCCCCATGGAGCAGTAAGGATCTCAAGTGCTTTTTTCACTTCATCGAAATTATCAAGAGGCTCTCCCATCCCCATAAATACAAGGTTGGTCAATTTGTCCGATTCAGGAATAGACTGAATCTGATTCATAATCTGTGAAGTAGTAAGATTCCCGTTAAAACCCTGCTTACCTGTCATACAGAAAAGACAGTTCATTTTACATCCGACCTGAGACGAAACGCATAAAGTAGCCCGATCTTCTGTGGGAATATATACTGATTCAATAAATTTCTTATCATCCACACGAAACAGATATTTTACCGTTCCATCAACAGAACGGGCTTCATCTGAAGGAGGGAACGCACCAACCTCATAGTTCTCTTTCAACATCTCCCGCCCTTTCAGCGAAAGATTGGTCATCTCATCAATAGATGTGACTCTTTTCTTATAGATCCAGTCTGCTATCTGCTTTGCTGTAAAAGCAGGAAGTCCGGCAACTTTAGCTACATCCTTTAACTCATCCAGCGTTTTACCTAATAAAGGTTCCATATCTGTTATATTGAATTTTCTTGTTTTAATCTTATCGTAATAACAAAGTTACAATAAAAAATATTCATCCTCAATACGCAATAATAAAAAAGCGGGATCTGCTCTTGCTGAGCAAATCCCGCTTAAAATATTTCAAAGTCTTCGATTAGAAGAAGTTCACACGATAATCTTCGATATCAGACTGATTACGCAATACATTGAATGTTTGGCAGATAAGACGGTAAGCTAAAGTACCTTCAATTGTTTTCACTTCAGACTGAAGATCAAATGCTTTTTCGCTGTCTACTTTATTAAACACATCCAATACATAAACTCCGTTAGTTCCTTTTACAGGAGCAGTCACCTGATTAAGCGGAGACATTGGAGCTACAGCACAAAGAGCAGGCTCCTGACCGATACCTGTGATACGCTGAGTATTGAAGTTAACCATCATTGCCGTATCCACCTTTGTTTGCATAGCCTGAGCATATGCATCAAGCGATGTAAGTTTTTTAGCTGTAAGATCAGCAATAATCATTTCTGCTTTTTTCTCGTTCAACACTTCATTTTTGATGAAAGGTTTAACCTGAGAAAGCGGAGTATATCCTTTAGGAGTTACATCAGCCAAAGCAACAACAACAAAGTTATTGTCAATTTCATAGATTTGAGAGATCTGACCTTTAGCAGCCTCACGGAAAGCCCATGCAACAGCCTGACGTGCATTTCTCAATGTACCTAAAGTATAATCATTACCAGTCATTGTCGGATTTGAAAGGATGTTGTATCCTTTTTCAGTTGCATTTTTCTCGAAATCAGCAAGTGTTTTGTTGTTTGCGATATATGAGTTAATATCGTTATACAAGTTGCTTGTTGTTCTTGAACTTGGAGTAACCTCCATATCAATAACTGCAAGTTTTACTTTCGCAACCGGAGCAGTTCTCTGAGTAACCTGAATCAACTGAATTCCGTAAGGAGATTCAACTTTTGATACCTTATTAACCGGAGCTTCAAAAGCAGCTTTTCTAAAGTCTTCGCTTACCTGAGAAGCAGCAGCTTCGTTAACCCAACCTGCTTCGCCACCATTCTGAGCTGATGGGTGAGCTGAATATTTAGCAGCAGCTTCAGCAAAGCTTCCACCTTTTTCGATTACTGCAGTCAAACTGTCAGCCAATGCTTTTGATTTAGCATCGTTACCCTGTAATGCGATAAAACGAACATTCGCAGAGTCAGGAGCAGTAGTTTTAGCAATAACTTTAGCCATTGTGTAAACATCACTTTCAAGAGCAGGAGCTTTAACAGCACCAACATTCGAAGAGTTTACAAACTCCTGTAAAGAAGGAGATAATTCGCGAACAGCAATAAACGCATTTACATAAGGATGATCAGAATTATCATTTACAATATCAGCAACATTGTCAGAGATTACGAATTCATCTTTAATCTCAGCCATTTTAGAAGCAACTTCTGCGAAATCATCCTGACTTGGACGAATTGGCACAGCAAGATATTTCACGCTACGTGTTTCTTCTTGTTTGAAACGCTCTTTGTATTTTTCGTAAACAGCCTGATAATCTTTATCAGTAGCTTTTACTGTTGAATCTGAAATTGAAGTATAAGGTTGCATTGCAAAAGCGAAGTCTGCATTTACTTTAGATCCCTCATAAGCAGCTTTTGCTTCAATGTTATTTGCGATAACAGCTTTTGCGATCAATGCATTGTATTTTTCTTCAAGACGTTGTTGCTTGATTGCTTTTTCCCAGAACATCCAATAGTTCTTCAGCGCTTTCACCTGTTCAGCGTTTGCACCAAACTGAGATAAATCCTGAGTATTGATAGTTTTAAGGAAGTTCAGCATTTGAGATTTATCAAACTGACCTGTCTGCGGATTCTGGAAGAACGGAATCTGTTGAACCATCGGAGAGATGTTTTTTCCCTGAATCAGGTCAAACAGCTCTTCAGGGCTAACCTGAATTCCTAACTTTTCAAACTCTTCGTTCATGATTTCTTCACGAACCAAACCTTCGAAAGCCGCCTGGCGGATTTGAACATTGTACTCATCCGGCAATGTCTGCTGACCTAACTGAAGCTTATAAACTTCTGTCAGTTCATTCACACGATTCTGAAAGTCTTCTGTAGTAAATTTCTTACCGTTTACCACTACCACCTTATCTTTCGATTGTCTAAAGAACGTGCTTCCGTTGGTCAATAAGTCCCCAATAACAAAAGCAAACAAAGCGACACCAATGGCTCCTACCAAAAGGCCTGCTTTATTTCTGATTGTTTCTAATGCTGCCATTATTTTATTAGTTATTAATTATTATAATCATAGTGTTTTGTTCTTTATAGCAATCCGGATTACATAAGTCAGATCCGAATAACACCTAATAGAGCGCACGAAGATACAAAAAATGAAAAAACACTGAAATTTTATTGCTAAAAATTGCATATTAAATTAGTTATGTATCAATGCAAAGAGTTTTATTCCTGCCGATTTTAATAATCTTACGCAACCCTTTTTACCTTCCTTCTTCAAACCGGACTATCCAAGCATCCCGTTAAGCATCATTCCGCCCACTAACAATGCTAATCAAATATTATTAATTACAAATACAGAAACAGAGAAAGTAGTGTAATTATGCTTAAAAACATATTATTGCCAGATCTTTAGGGTCATTTGTATAAATATATTATCGCATTACATTCATATTACATTTTAGTATAAGGCTTTTATTTTGCAAAAACTGAGTTTATCTTTGTGTTGAAAATTAAGGAGCACTGCTCTCATTACAGAGTTTCGAGAATCAAAAGAACCCACAAATTTAAAAAGAAATGAAGCCAAAAGTAAGGTTTACTTTTTTGACTTCTTACGCAACCTTATGATACAATGCTTCGTTAAACTTTATTCTATTCTCCTTAATACCTGAGATATAATTATTATTTTTTTTGCTTATATAATATCCTGATTATTAATATCTTTAAGGATAATCCTTCTCACTCTTATGGCAGCAAAAATCAGGTTAATACACAGTATTTATCTCTCATTTCATTACTCCTAGACAACTCCTCCATTCATTTAAATAAGTGGAGACGTGATTTTTTCCTTTGATGATTTAGGTGATAAGGAATTTGCCGGAAAAGATATGGCTGAAGTAATGAAAACACGTATGATTAAATGTTTTGCTGAAGTATTACTTCCTGCAAAATATCCGGATGCAACTCCGCTTAATGGTCTGGATACGTATTACACAGCTAAGTACCTTGTTTACGACGGAGCTAACACGTATTACACAATGAAATTCAAATTGACAGGCAAGGGTAAATTTGAATATGTTGCATGTCCGGACAAACAATAATAAATTATTATTGATCTACAGATAAAATCAGGAGGGAATAAAGACTCGAATCTTTATTCCCTCCTTTTCGTTGAATACATTAATGCATAGCTACACAAGTTTAAAATGATGGACTTATATTGCTCTTGCAAGTCTGTATTGCAAGAGCTTTTTTTCTACACTAAGGTTTGTTTTTATCCTACACCATCCAGCACAAACACACATAAACAACTATTATACTAACAGTTAAGATACAATAAATAGTGCTGGATGGTGTAGGATAGTGCTGGATGTATATTCATTTGCAAGTAGCAAAACCGTTTTACCTACTTGCTAAATGAATTTACCTACTTGCTAAATTTGTTTTGCTACTTGCTAAAAAGCTGGCTTAATTCAGTTCCTAAATGAGGAATATCTGCATCTGAAATACGGTAGTATTCGCACGAAAATAGAGGTCTATTATTTCAGCTTTACCTGTGATTTAATTCATCTGAACTGCAAATTTGAAGTCCCATCCGGAACAGTCAGAATTCCGCTCCGGAGCGGTTATAATTCCGGTCCGGAGCGGAATATAAAGCGCTCCGGACCGGATTGATAAAAGATACGTTCGAAAAAACTAAATCAAACGTATCTCTCAACTAATGCACAGTTTATCGGAAGTAATTCATACGTATATCGTGATCAGATACTACGTACATTATGCCTGAATATCAAAAACGAGAAGAGACTATCCGGTATACTTCGGACAGTCTCTTCTCGTTTTTAAAAATAAAAAACAAAATCTTAATATTCCAGCATACGTGGGAGAGCCTTTGCTTCAGCAACCCATTTTTCTACTTCCGGTAAAGTAGGCACACGTCTTGTGAGATGCTTTGCTTCATTTACTTCTATCAGTTTTTTGTGCAGATTATCCGGAACTCTATGAGAAAGCTCAGGCACGGTATCTACTCCGGCAACTTCTAATAATTCAGAATATTCTTTTGCTATTCCATGAATACGAAACAAATCAGCCATATTCGCAAATTTCAGAATTTGCTTTTCTGTAAGACCAGCCTCAGCCGCCAGATCATGGCGACATTTTGGTGTTTTACTTTTCTCCAATAAGTCAGATGTAGTCTTAATTCCTATTGCATGAAACTTTTCAGCTATAGCTACACCGATTCCTTCAATTTCTTCAATTTTATTAATCATAAAAGCAGCATTAAGGTTAGGGTTATTGTTTTGTTTTTAAACTACTTACCACTTAAACAGTTTTCGAAAGAAATTTGTTTACTGAGAATATTCATTTCGTATACCAAAAAAGGTTACCGGCAAAGTTTTCACTTTGCAGATAACCTTTTTATTTTATTTCCGGAAAATATTTTTACAGACTATACCCCCAGCGATCAAGAGCAAACGACCAGTTTTTGTTTACCAACTCCACTGTACGTGCATCGTAGCTGTATTTGTTTTTCTTATATCCTTTTTTCTTCGAAAGATATTTCTCGATTGCAGGACGCGCCTCTTCAAGACCCGGTAGAGATAGCTCCTCGTAAATACGCTCAGTCATACCCATTGCATCAGCTTCGAAATCTTCGAATTTCACTTCGATCAGATTGCCCGCCGGAATAAGCGCTTTGTCTTTTTCGTATTTATCAAACAGATCTTTGTAAACCGTAAGAATATTCTCTTCGATTTCATCGTCCGAGATATCCTGAAGTTTCAATGGCTGAATCGTATTGGTAAAGAAACTACGTGTAGATTCGAATACCGTGTACGGATTACGAGCCAGATAGATAAACTTGGCATTCGGAAACATCTCAAGCAACTGAGGAATACGTCCTGTATGAGGAGGATTCTTCGAAAGGAACTGAGTTCCGCCTGTATTCCACAACGAGATTTTAATCAGTTTCATAAAGGCATCTTTAAACACCTTGTTTTCTTCCTGAGTCAGATCCTCGAACAACAGGAAACGCTTGCTGTATTCCTGCGTATACTTAGGCAGAAACCAGAAGTTATAGTATGTATAAGGAATCATGTTAGCTAAAGCGAACTCTTCCTCCTGAGGAAGATCCACTTTAAGCTCCATATTGTCTGTCGGACGTTTATCCGGCATAAGCCATGCCATCTGTTTCTTGAAGAAATTCTGTCCCCAAAGCACAAGATTCGGAAAAACGGTCTGATAAGTAGTATTGTATCCAAAATGTTTATCGCACGACAACACATTATGAACAAATGTAGTACCACTACGCCAGTGTCCTAAAATAAATACCGGCTCCATTTCCAGCTCTTTATTTGCCAGTAGCTTCTTGTACTTACGCTCTTCGAGCGGAGCAAGTAAGCTAAGAATGCGACAAATAGCTTTTGTCAGATAGTATTTGCTTTTATATGCTTTATCGATCTGACGACCCTTCATAATCTCGTTGAAGGTTTTCCAGTTGGCACCAACAAGCGGAGTGATCGGCAGATCCTGAAATTCTAATTTACCCATTAAGTCATTTATTAATTAGCCTGAACCAACTCAGCAATTGCATTTGTCAGTTCAGTCATATAAGCAGCGAAATCCGATCCAATACGGTTAGCATCTACTACAAGCGGATGCATACGGTCCACACTGCTCATATCTTTAATCATATTTTCTTTCTCTTCAGTCAGTGCTTCTGATGTGCAAATAACAACAACACCCTGCTCATTCAAAATATTAAACAGAATAGTTGATTCGATCACATTATTCGAAGCCGGTAATACAACCACCGTTTTACCCATATCGAACAAACGGCGCTCGATTGTATAAGCTACCTCATTAACCAAAGCGCGGTCTGCTCCGTTAAACCAGAACGTACAAGCCTTTTGTCCGAGACGGTTTGTTCTTTCTTTAGCCGAAACAGAAGAGAAACCTTTACGCATCTCTCCGATTACCGATTCTGTAAGCAGGGTTTTCTTTGAGTTATCAACCTTGTCGATAATCATACCCACTGCACATGTATTATTCGTAATCGGGTCGATCAGGATAAAGGAACCACAGCTCTTATTATCCTTATACGGGTCGAAGAATAAAGGTTTGTTTGAAGTAAACGAAACACGGCCGATCTCATTCAGAGACAAATGACCTGTAGTTGATTTCTCCATCGTATTCACATCCACTTTATACTGAATATCGTTGATGCGTACACGGCTCAGATTCGTTGTATGCTTGATAAAGAATTGCTGATTCGGGTCCATTGCTGTCTCGTCCATCCATACAAGCATCGCTTCGAAATCACGCTCCACACGAGGAAGATTATCCGGACGAACCAGCATCTCTCCGCGCGAAATATCAATTTCATCTTCCAGCGTAATCGTTACCGACTGAGGAGGAAATGCTTTTTCGATCTCACCTTCGTAAGTATGAATACCCTTAACACGTGAGATTTTACCCGAAGGCAAAGCCATCACCTCATCCCCTTTATGGATTACTCCTGAAGCTACTTTTCCACAGAAACCGCGGAAATCCAGATTCGGACGCAATACATACTGAACCGGATAACGGAAGTCTGTATAGTTATGATCGGCATCGATCTTAATGGTTTCGATATATTCCAGAATAGGTGCTCCTTCGTACCATGGCATATTGTCTGATTTCTCAACCACGTTATCGCCGTTAAGAGCCGACAACGGAATACATTGAATATCAGGAATACCAAGAGGCTCAGCAAATTTGCGATACTCGGCTACGATGTTATCAAAAACCTCCTGACTATAGTCAACAAGGTCCATTTTATTTACTGCAAGCACCACGTGTTTGATTCCCAGTAATGAGATCAGGTAAGAGTGGCGGCGTGTTTGTGTAATAACACCCGTACGTGCATCAACAAGAATAATAGCCAGATTGGCAGTCGAACCACCGGTAATCATATTACGTGTATACTGCTCGTGACCCGGAGTATCGGCAATAATAAATTTACGACGGTTCGTTGAGAAATAACGGTAAGCTACATCAATCGTGATACCCTGCTCTCTTTCGGCTTTCAGTCCGTCAAGCAACAAAGCATAATCAATATTTTCACCTGCATTACCTACGCGTTTGCTGTCTCTCTCCAACGCGTCAAGCTGGTCTTCATACAATTTCTTACTGTCAAAAAGAAGACGCCCGATTAGTGTTGATTTACCATCATCCACCGATCCGGCTGTAAGAAGGCGTAAAAGATCCTTCTTTTCATCCTGATTAAGGAATTCTGTAATATTTAATTTTGTGCTCATTGAATTTCAGTGTGTGTGTTAGAAATAGCCCTCACGTTTCTTTTGCTCCATACTTGCCTCCTGATCGAAGTCGATCACACGGGTAGTACGTTCTGATTTAGTCGTTGTCATCATTTCTTCAACGATGCTTTCGATATCCTGAGCTTCAGATTCGATTGCTCCGGTAAGCGGATAACAGCCTAAAGTACGGAAACGAACCATTTTCATCTCAGCTTTGTCACGCAGCTCCTGTGGCATACGATCATCGTCAGCCATAATCAGATTTCCGTCCATATTCACTACAGGGCGTTCTTTCGCATAGTAAAGCGGTACGATCGGAATATTCTCCAGACGAATGTATTGCCAGATATCCAGCTCGGTCCAGTTTGAAAGAGGGAATACACGGATAGATTCACCTTTATGAACTTTCGCATTGTAGATATCCCACAATTCAGGACGCTGATTTTTCGGATCCCACTGATGGAACTTATCACGGAAAGAATAGATACGCTCTTTGGCACGGGATTTCTCTTCGTCACGACGAGCACCGCCAAATGCAGCATCAAACTTGTGTTTATCTAAAGCACCCAGAAGGGCTTTTGTTTTCATCAGATCAGTGTGAACTTTAGACCCATGAGTGAAAGGTCCTACTCCGGCATTAAATGCCTCTTCGTTGTGTTCAACAATCAGATCCCAGCCATGCTCTTTCGCATACTGATCTCTGAACTCAATCATTTCTTTAAATTTCCATTTCGAATCGATGTGCATCAATGGAAATGGCACTTTACCCGGAGCAAATGCTTTCTCAGCCAAACGCACCATTACAGATGAGTCTTTACCAATGGAATAAAGCATTACGGGATTCTCAAATTCAGCGACTACTTCACGGATAATGTGAATAGATTCTGCTTCAAGTTGTCGCAAGTGACTTAGATTATATTCTGACATGCTAAATCTAAATTATATCGTTTATCTTTTATTTTACTTTCGGAAGAATAAAGTTAATCAGCTGATTAACCGATTCTTCGAGACTTTGCTTAGATGTATCTATACGCAAGTCCGGATTTTCCGGGGTTTCAAACGGAGAGGAGATACCGGTAAATTCTTTAATTTCTCCGGCACGTGCTTTTTTATACAATCCTTTCACGTCGCGCTGTTCACATACTTCGAGTGGCGTATCAATAAATACTTCTACAAAATCATCGCTCCCGATAATTTCAGAAGCAAGTTTACGAATATCATTCGTAGGGCTGATAAATGCAGCCAGCGTGATGATTCCTGTTTCCACAAAAAGTTTAGAAACTTCAGCAATCCGACGAATATTTTCAATGCGGTCTTCATTTGAGAAGCCCAGATTGTTATTAATACCGCTACGAATATTATCTCCATCCAATGTACGACAAAGAAGTCCCCGATTGTGCAATTCTCTTTCGAGAGCTACAGCCACAGTACTTTTGCCCGAACCGGACAAACCGGTAAACCAGATCATAAGTCCTTTCTGATTTAAAAGTGTCTCACGATCTTCGCGCTGAAGCATGCGGTCGAAGATAGGATAAATATGATTTTCATTCATATTATGTAGTTTTACATTAAACTATTAAAATTCCCAGATAAGCGGGATTAATGTTATCGATAAAATAAATACAATGATATTAAGTGGCAAACCAATCTTTACATAATCCGTAAAGCGGTAATTCCCCACACTCTGAACAATCAGATTGGTCTGATATCCAATCGGAGTCGCAAAACTTGCCGATGCCGCCACACAGATAGTAACAAACAACGGTGTGGGGTCAATACCAAGCTGATTCGCTACCGATAAGGATATCGGGAAAGCAAGTGCTGCTGCTGCATTATTCGTAATCACCTCTGTAAAGATATTTGTGATCAGATATAACGCAGCAAGAATAGCGTACGGCCCGTAAGCATCAGCCATATTGATGATGTTATGGGCTATCGTATCCGCAATACCGGAATTCATCATAGCCTTACTGATACCAAAAGCACAGGCAATGGTTATGAGAATATCCCAGTTTATGAATTTCGTATAATTCTGAGTTGGAATAATATTAGTCCAGGCCATAATCACAACCGTGAAGGCTGCAAAGAAGAACATATCGAACTTCAGTCCGTCAATAGCTGGTAAAAATTCTCCTAAAGTTGCTCCGACAATCATAAGCAGAACAAGCCCTACAGAGATATAACGTTTTGTTTTGTTTCCCGGAGTAGAGAAATCTCCCATGTCTGACAAAAGCAGAAAGACAGAAGAGTCTCCCCAGGTTGGGATAAATGTACCATCCGTAAGAAGTACAAGGTTATCACCTTCCTTCAGAACCAGATGATCAAGTCCTACCGAAATTGTCTCTCCATTTCTATGAACAGCTGTAACTACAGCTCCGTAGTGACGGAAAAAGTCAAATTCGCCCAATGTCTTATTAATACCTGGGAAACGGGGACCAAGAACTGCCTCAACCTGTTTTATTGCTTTTTTACGTACAAATTCCTTTTCAATTTCTGATATGCCACAGAATTCAATACCCTCCATGCTGGCAAGCTGAGTAACCGATCCCGATTTACCACTCAGAACCAGCTGATCATGCTCACAAATAACAATCTCAGATTCTTTCAAGGAGAGAACAGTTCCATCACGCAACACAGATCTCACCTCAAATTGTGGAAGCATTTTGAGCTTTCCTTCTTTAATTGTTTCTCCATGGAGCGAACTACCCGAAGATACAAGCATATTATACGAATACTCTTTATAGTCGTAATTACGGGCAGTTTCTATTTTACCCGGCAATAACCAGCGTGAAACTGATATCAGATAAAGAATACCGACTAAGGCAATAGGAATTCCTACTTTACCTAATTCAAACATTCCCATTCCGGCATATCCTTCAGTCTGCATCATTCCGTTCACAACCAGATTAGTTGAAGTACCAATCAGCGTACATAACCCACCTAAAATAGTTGCATAAGAAAGCGGAATAAGAAACTTAGTCGCCGGTACATTAAAATGCTCTGACCATCGTTTGATAATCGGAGCGAAAATGATAACAACTGCTGTATTATTCAAAAAAGCAGATATCCCGGCGATTGGAGGAAGAATCTGAATTAACGATGCTCCGATCTTCATTTTTTTAGAAGGGAGAATCAGACGGATAAACTTATTCAAAGCACCCGAACGTCGCACACCTTCACTTACAAGAAACAGAATTGCCACTGTAATCATCCCCTTATTACTAAATCCGGCCAATGCCTCTTGTGGAGTAATGGTTCCGGTCAGCATAAAAAGGATTACAGCCGAGAAAAAAAGCATTCCCGGTTTCATTTTGTCTAAAGCCAGTGCTACAATGAGCAAACATAATATGATTAATACAAATGCTGACTGAAACTCCATTAAGTGATATATATTTTCCACCTGAGTTATTTAACGATAAACCAGGGGTTCAAAAGATCTTCTTTATTATAGCTCAAAGGTGTCACTTCATCTACGTGATAAATTTCTTTACCTGCTGCTTTAGCAATAGCATGACCAGCGGCAGTATCCCACTCCATTGTCGGAGCAAAACGGGGATAAACATCAGCAGCTCCTTCTGCAACCAGACAGATTTTAATGGAGCTTCCTTTTGAAACCATCTCAACCGGACGTCCGGTTTCTTTTATTTTTTGGATATAAGCTTCTGTTTCTGTGCTCAGATGAGAACGGGAAGCTACTACAATCACCTCATCTCGTTCCTGAGACTGAGGAATACGAAGCGCTTTTTCAAATACTGAATCAATAGCGAACGGATTCAACGGATCGGCAACTTCAGCTTTAAATGCTCCAATACCTACTGCACCGAAATAAATGACTTGCTCCGCCGGCACATAAATAACACCTAATACAGGAGTTCCTTTCTCAACCAATGCAATATTCACAGTGAATTCGCCATTTTGTTTGATAAATTCTTTTGTACCGTCGAGTGGATCAACAATCCACAATTTATCCCATGCCTTACGTTCTTCAAAAGGAATCATTCGTCCCTCTTCGCTGAGAACAGGAAGCTCTGTACGTGCAAGTAACGCAACAATTCGTTCATTCGCATTCTTATCGGCAATGGTAAGAGGAGAGTTATCCGCTTTTCTCTCTATCTGGAAGTCTGAATCTGGATTTGTATAGATTCCCATGATTTCATTTCCGGCTATAATTGACGCTCTCAAGGCGATCGATAAATTCTCAATCATTAGTTTGCTATGTTTTATATTATGCTTGTTTACAGCAAAATTACTTCTTAATATTCACTTTTCGATGCCAAATTACTCATTCTAATTCAATCAATTCAACTTATTATATTTCTTAACAGAGTCACAACCAATCTGTTAAAGAGATAAAACACTTAAAATTGACAAAAAACGACATTAAAATAAGCATAGACAAATGCCCCCAAAGTTACAAAAATCAAGCTATAGATCTATCTTATAGCATATTTTCCTTTCAGAATCTTTATAAAACGACAATAATACTATTAATTTAATAACACTCGCCCTCTTCCGAAATCCGAATTTGCAATATTTCAGTATGTAAAATCGAATCAAACATTATATGAGACAAAACAGGGACACCATCTTACGAGAGTATCCCTGTTCAATTCAGTATAATTAATCAAAAAAGCTATTCGCTTTCAGAAAATTATCTTTCCGTACTTTCAAACTGAGTCTGCTGTTTTTCTACCTGCTTCAAAGCCTTTTCTATTTGCTCTGTACTGGTACTGACAGAGCTACTCTGCTCAAAAGCATTCACCACAGGTATATTTAGCGGCGCCTCCTGAAAAACAAGTTCACGGTCAGATGCAATTGTTTCAATCTCAACAGAACGGTTTGGTGCAAAAACAAGAGCCGGATGCTTAGTGCGGCATGTCACCTTGATTTTGCCGGGTTTGTGCGTTGTACGGATTAATGCAACAGCTTCACCCCAACGGGTAGAAACAGGGTTTGCTCCGATAGCAGCATCACCAATAAGAACACCTTCTCCCTCAACCTCAAAAACAATTTCTTCCTGAGTCAGACGCTTAATATGCCCGTCCTTGTCAGTTACGGATGCAACAACCTGAATAATATCAGAGCCGTTTGCTACCGGTTGCAGTCCTCCATCAATCCTCAGGCTGATATCTTCTTTCCGCTTCGAAGGCATATTGCGTGACGTTGCTACAACTTTCCCATCTAAAAAAGCCTCTGCGACAAGACTGCACTGATCTGGTTTACCTGCACGGTGCAGCGCTCTGACATTGACAAAAGAATAAGCATCCTCAAATACTAAAGGCGGGTGCTTAATTCCTTTCCCGCTTTTCAAAGGAAACTGAGTGAGCGTATCACGCTCATTTATAATCAACCTTACACTATCGCAGTTTGTATATACGACAATATCTTCAGGTGAAAACGGAGTCATAGCATTTGCTATATAAACCATCGGACCACTATCGGCTTTCTCTAGCTTCAGATAAGGATCACGCTGACTCATCATCATATAATAGGAATACTTAGGCAAGCGTGCTGCATCCATCAGTCCTCCCCAGAACGGATCAGGATGATACCCGCGCTGATGATCGAATGAATGCCATAATGTGCCGCCTGCATGAGCCTTCTCTGACTTGTAGAAGTCGTCTATTGCCAGCGATCCTGAGTAATTCTTTTTAGCATAATGCTGAGCTTGTCTTATCTGAGCATGCTCTCCCCACTCTCGTGCTGCACGGCTGTAAGAATTATGAGAATTCCAGTCATCAACATGATCTCCGAATTCACGGGTAAAGCATGATTTTCCAAGCTTTTGATAGTATGCAGCATCCTTAGGGGCACAATAGATTACATCATAAAACTCAGACCCTTTACTGTGATCATCGCACGCAGTGAAACACCCTGCATAAGGATATTCTGCATGTGTGGCATCGTGTGCTTTTTTTGCAAAAGATTCGGGAAATGAAGTCTCGTTAAGGATCGGTTCCCAGAGAAATACCGATGGATGATTGCGGTCACGTCTCACCATATTTCTGATATCGGATAATACACGTTGTTCAAAAACCGGTTTATCATTCCAGAACTGCCACCCCGGAGTAGCTACTATAATAAACATACCCAGCTCATCACAAGCATCCATAAAAGCAGGATCTTGCGGATAATGTGCTGAACGGATTACGCGAAAACCAAGGTCCCGCAGCTTTTTCACATCATTCCAGTGAAGATTATTTGGAATGGCATTACCGATATAAGCATAGTCCTGATGGCGATTTGCCCCCATCAGCTTATCCTCAAATGGTTTTCCGTTTAAATATAAGCCGTCAGCACCACGCATTTCGACAGAGCGAATTCCTATTTTTGTAGTCATTCCGTCAACCATTTTTCCGTTTACAGATACAAAAGTTTTCAAACTATACCGCTCCGGTGAATCAGGATGCCATAACTTTGGGTTAGTCACCTTCAGTAGTTGCTCAACCGAAGCAAACGAAGAAGGATTTATACGGAAAGAACTACTCTTCTCAGCAACCATCTTTTCATTTCTGTCAAACAATGCCTGACGGACTTTCACTGTTTCCGGTTTATTTGTCTTATTCTGTATATGCGTTTTCACGCGTACTTTTGCGCTTTTACCAGACACCTCATCATACGAAACAAAGATGCCACCTCCGGCTTCAACATCAACGACATTCGGATCTGTAATAGATACAGGATTTGTTGCAATCAACCAGCAGTCGCGGTATATCCCTCCAAAATAACAAAAGTCCATCACATACTGCGGTTTCCCGGGAGGATACATCGGATCATCACTATTATCGGCATAAACTGCAATCAGAGCTTCTTCGCCGGCTTTAACCCCTGCGTCTGTAAGATTAATCGTAACAGGCAGAAAGCCTCCGAACTGATCTTTTACCTTCTTCCCGTTCACGTAATACGAGCTTTTCCCCATCACTCCTTCAAAGTGAATAGTTACATCTTTTCCCGCATATTCTGCTCCAAGCTTAATACGCTTACGATACCATGCCGGTCCCTGATAATTTTTAGATCCGCTTGCTTCAAAAGGGACAAGTTCTACCGAATGAGGCAAATTCACTATTGCCCAGTTATGATCATCGAGATCTGTCTTTTCACCCTGAGACACGTCACCTTTATGAAAACGCCAGCCTACATTAAAGTCTTTTACTGAACGTCCTGAGTTCTTCATGGCATAATATCCTGCTGTAGAAAAACGATTCTGTGCCTGTACTGCCCAGTTCCCTAAAAGAGAAAACGCGAAAAATAAAAGCAGAAATTTCTTCATTGAATATCAATTATCTTATTGAGGTCATCTCGACTTTTGGAAACGTCGAAAATAGTTTCTAAAAGACCCCATGTCGTTATTAATTTTGCCTCTTTCTGCCTCATTTTTCACTTTATTATCTTGCAATAGCCCGCTATTGCTTCGCTATTAAAGTGAAAAATGAACTTGAAACAGACTAAAATTAATTATTACTGTCCGCTAAAAGTTTTTTTGAGATATAAAAAAGGCTGAATTTCGTAGAAGAAGTTCAGCCTTTATACTTTCTTTGTTTTTGCAGAAACACTAGAAAATATTATGAGCAAAAATACACATTTTATCGGAC
>JBOFDD010000290.1:0-3687 GCA_051646645.1 Bacteroidales bacterium
CTGTCCTTTGTAGATCGCACCTATCCAACTAAAGGTCAGGGGAGGGGATTGCATCAGTTTTTTATTCGTGTCATAATCCCATTCGCCTTTGTACTTGCTGTTCAGCCTTTCGCCATACTCGGTGCTGATACCCTGTGGAATAGTTGCATCGGGAAAGAAACGGGCAAGAAAAGCTACAATCGGAATAAGCACCTTCTCTTTAAACCAGCTTTGATTCTGATCCAGGAAAGGACTGTTCAGTATCAATCCCTTTACAGGTTCATTATCTCTGCGGGCGTCCGCATAAAGCGATGTGATCAGTCCTCCTGTAGAGTGGCCCATCAGGTAAATATCCTGATTACCTTCTTTTCGTATAATCGTAAGAGCAGTGTCGATGTCCGGAAAATACTCACTCATGTTTCTTACATTAAAGCGAATCTGGTTGGGCAGATACGAACGACCATATTTACGCAAGTCAAGGGCATAGAAGTTATAACCTGCCGAATCAAATTTGGCAGCCATCTCTTTTTGAAAAAAATAATCGTTAAACCCGTGAATATACAATACCGCTTTCGTTGAAGGGATATCATGCGGACTTTTAATTAAAGAACAAACTACATTCCCCTCGTAGTCATCGGGCATAGCTATGGTTTGTTTTTCAAACTTGCCGCCCAGCTCGTCTTGTACATATTGAGCCTTTACCTTTCCTGAAATCAGGGACGTAAAGCAAAACAGCAGAAAGAATATTTTTTTCATAAAGGGGTTATTCTATTTTATCAATGATCGCCTGTAACTCAACATCTGTTTCGTGCAAAATCTTTTTGCAGATAGCCAGAAGTTCTCCGGCACGGGTTACAGCTACTTTCAGTTCGTCAATCTCAAGCTTGTTTTCCTGTATAGCTTGAACGAGTTGTTCCAGCTCTTTGGTAGCCTGTGTATATGTCATCTTTTCCATTATCGAAGATCAATTAATTCAATGGTTGGGTACTGTTTCGGATTAAAAACAAAATCAGAGTCTTTTAAAGTCTGGTTCCGGTTGTATTGCGTGATCAGGATCTTGTTTGCCCACTGGTTATTCTGGTCCATCACAATTTCTTTAATCTGAAAGTTGGATATATTTATCGAAACGGTTATCGAACGCAGATCTGCTCTTTTCGTTTTCGGTTCCAGAAGAATCTGATAATAAGACTGATTTTGAATCTTTTTATCTTTAAGCATAGTTGCTTTAAATCCGTTTTTGTACAATTTAAACAGAACCGATGGATTCATTGCGTCCGATTCTGCTTCGGTAGGCGAGGTAAGGTTCACTTCGTCGCTGTTGCTTAGCAGGGTCCACTGGTCCTTACCGTTATACCACACTTTTATTTCGGGAGTCTGAATAAAGAATTTGTTACCTCTCATGAGTATTGTTCCGTCAAAACTCTCCGCTGTTGCTTTCGCTTTGTTCTCAACAGCCAGCGTAAAGTTCGCTTTCACGCCCCCGTCATTGTTAAACGAGGTCTCGGCTTTTTTCATTATATCCTCTGCCGACTGAGCAAAAATGCAACTGCAGAAAAGCAGAACTGTAATTGTAGAAAATAATCTGTTCATTTATCTCAAATTTGATAATACCATTTCAAGATGTGTTTCATCTATCACCAATACCTGTCTGGCTTTGCTTCCCTCAAACGGACCCACAATGCCCGTAGCCTCAAGCTGATCCATGATTCTTCCTGCACGGTTATACCCAAGCGACATTTTGCGCTGAAGGAGTGAAGTCGATCCCTGCTGATTGGCAACGATCAGTCGCGCAGCCTCTTCAAACAACGGGTCTCTGTCGTTCATGTCAATTTGTCCGGCCCCTTCACTTGCCTCCACCTCGTATTCCGGTAGCAGGAATGCCGTTGGATATCCCTGCTGATTACCAATAAATTCAGCAACCTGTTCCACTTCGGGCGTATCAATAAAAGCGCATTGCACACGAATCAGGTCACTACCCTGAGAGAAGAGCAGATCTCCGCGTCCGATTAACTGATTGGCGCCCGGGCAATCCAGAATGGTGCGCGAGTCAATCATCGACGAAACACGGAATGCCACCCTTGCCGGGAAGTTTGCTTTAATTGTTCCCGTGATAATGTTTGTCGAAGGTCTTTGCGTCGCAATGATCATATGTATACCTACTGCACGGGCAAGCTGAGCAATGCGGGCAATCGGAAGTTCAACTTCCTTACCAGCTGTCATGATCAGATCACCAAACTCATCAATGATAACCACAATATAAGGCATGAATCGATGTCCGTTCTCCGGATTAAGTTTGCGCGAAACAAACTTCGTATTGTATTCTTTTATATTACGGGTATGCGCTTTTTTCAAAAGGTCGTAGCGCTGATCCATCTCGCGGGTAATGGAGTTCAGTGTCTGTACCACTTTTGTTACATCCGTGATAATAGCTTCTTCGGCATCGGGTAGTTTAGCAAGAAAATGATTTTCAATCATAGAGTAAATGTTAAACTCTACTTTTTTAGGATCCACCAAAACAAACTTCAGTTGAGAAGGGTGTTTTTTGTATAGCAGTGAAGTGATAATCGCATTCAATCCTACCGACTTACCCTGACCCGTTGCACCTGCCACAAGCACGTGAGGCATTTTACAAAGATCGACCATGAAGATCTCGTTTGTAATTGTTTTCCCCAGAGCGATAGGCAAGTCGTATTTGCTCTCATTGAATTTCTTAGATGCAATGATCGATTGCATCGACACGATCTGAGCATCTTTATTCGGAACCTCAATACCCACAGTTCCTTTACCCGGAATCGGAGCAATAATACGTATACCCAGTGCAGCCAGACTTAACGCAATATCATCTTCGAGGTTACGGATTTTTGAAATACGTACCCCCGGAGCAGGCACAATCTCATACAAAGTGATGGTTGGACCCACTGTTGCTTTAATACTGCTTATGGTAATCCCGTAGTGTTCGAGCGTTTCGCGGATACGTCTGATGTTTGTGTTTTGCTCCTCTTCGTTTATAGCCGTTTCTCCATCTTCGTATCTGCGCAGCAAATCTGCCTGCGGATATTTATAGCGCGACAAGTCCAGAGTAGGGTCGTATTCTCCCATTTCAGAACCGTCAAACTCTTCATTCTCGTCCGGATTTGCAGCACTGATCTCTACAGCAAATTCGCTGTCATCGTGTTTTGCTCTTTCAATCGAAACCTTCGGGCCGTCAGTCTTTTGTACCGGGATCTCAAACTCCTCTTCCGAAAGGAAATCTTCGTTTGCAGGTGCTTTAGCAAAATCATCTTCAAAATCATTTTTCATGTCGGGAAGAGTTTCTTCAACCGGCTCCTGAATCTCATTGCGTGCGGTTGCGTTTTCCGCAACCGGTGTTACCACCTTAGCCGGTTCTTCATCCTCTTCCTCATCCTGAGCAACAACCTCTTCGCTATCTGCGCCCTGAACGGTACTCTTTTTTTCACGACGTTTAAAACGATAGAAGAATACCGATCTGAATTTATTGATCAGATTTTTATTTCTCAGAGCAGCCAGGAACAGCGACACACCCAAAATAAGAAGTATAGTGCCCGGAATACCAAGCAATACTTGCAGAATCTCTGTGATCAGAAGACCATGAGCACCACCAAGGTAAAGAAAAGAGCTGTTTGAGAATGGCAGCATGACCAGAGCCAGAAGGACCGAGCCCCATATCATGGCGATGGCAGCCCACGC
>JBOFDD010000291.1:0-3576 GCA_051646645.1 Bacteroidales bacterium
TGCCAAAAGCAGAGTCAGCATGAATAAAACCGATTGTTTTAAGTATTTCATAGCAGATTGGTTTGATTTATACATTTAGCGCAATCTTATTCATTGAATTACGACTTTCTTCAGCTTTGAATCCCATCAGGTGACTTTCAACCGAAGCATCAATTGTGCTTGACAGAAGAGACGGATCCTGTGCATCAACAGCTACGATAAAGTCGCGAACCAACCCCCAGTCGCCACCACCGTGACCAACATTCTGGTAGCCTTCAATCTCTTCAACTTTCTCATTCCATACCGTTTTCTTACCTGTAAGGAAATCAGTAACCACAAATTCGTTCATATCCCCTACGATATCTCCTTTTGTTCCCATAATACGGGTACGGCGTCCGGAATAAGAAGTAAATGCTTCCATGTTGAATCCGGCAGTTGTACCGTCTTCGAACGTCAGATTCACCACATAGTGATCACACTGATCATTGTTGCATTTGAATACACAACGACCGTAGTTTGTCGTTTTCAGTTTTTCCATAATCAACGCATCATCCACTTTCGGTAAATCAAATACTTTAAGCATACGTTTACGACGAACGTAGATATTTACTGCCGAATAAGCACAGTTCTTTTCGTGAGGACAGCCATCTGTACATCTCTCTGTAGCTCCTGCAGGTGCATTCTGAGCACGGAAGAATGATAAAGATCCGTCTGCCGAAATAGACTTACATGGTTTACCCACCAACCAGCGCATGATATCCAGGTCATGACATGATTTAGCCAGAATAATAGGAGATGTCTCTTTTGAGTTATGCCAGTTACCACGCACATAAGAGTGAGCCATGTGATCAAACAAGATCGGCTCTGTATGCTGAAGACTCACAACCTCGCCTACCATTTCGCTGTCAATAGCCTGCTTCAATGCAAGGTAGTAAGGAGCATAGCGTAGTACGTGGCAAACAGCCACGATACGGTTGTATTTCTTTGCCTGAGCAAGTATTTTTGTACATTCATCGGCTGTCGGTGCGATTGGTTTCTCTAACAAAACATCGTATTCTTTAGCCAAAGCCTGCATACATGGTTCGAAGTGAACATCATCCGGAGTAGCAATAACTACCGCATCAGCAAGTTTCTTTTGTTTAAATACCTCGCTAAAATCCCCGAACTGCATATTCTTAGGCACATTAAACTGTTTTGCCATTTTTTTGCGGCGTTCTTCATTAATATCAGAAACACCAACCACCTTCATATTTTTAGGGAATTTTGCGGCATAGCCTGCATACGCACTACCACGACCACCGGCTCCGATAATAATTACAGATACCGGTTTCGAAAGTTTCGCATCCAGATCAAAGTCCGGAGATGGAAATTTATCGAATGCTTCGCCCGGTTTAGGCATTACGTTTGTGTCACTTGGATTTGCAGCTGACAAGCTTTCAATTCCCAATACAGATACACCTGCTATAGATAGTCCTAAGTTCTTTAAAAAGTCTTTTCTGTTCATCGTTGTTCTTTTTTACTTTGTGTTCATCATTTCTACTACCGACATTACCGGGAAATGGTCTGATACTTTGGTATTAATTACCTCTGTTGATTTCAGTTTCCATGCTTTCTCCGGAAATCCGAAAATATAATCAATCTTCGATTTCGGATTTTTAGTTGAAAAAGTCGGTTGCTCATTCGTTAAACTGCTCCAGTTCATGAAGCTTTCTTTCACTTCGGGTGAATCGGGAAACGCATTAAAGTCGCCTCCCAGAATTACCGGATACGGCAGTGGTTCAAGCACACGCTTCACCGTTGCTACCTGAGCAAGTCGTGAAGCGGAAGACGAATAATCGAGATGTGTGCATGCCACGATTAATGAATCGCCGTTTGCCCCTTCTGTTAGTCCGTAAAGAACCACCCGTGGTTCTTTAGCCGGATCAATGGAAGGCAGTTTCACCTTTTTGGTTTCTACAAACGGATATTTTGATAAAATACCAATTCCGTAATATCCTCCTTCATACGGAATCGTTTTCCCGTAAATCCCGAACATCCCTGTTTTAAAAGCCAGTTCAGACAAGAAATCTTTTCCATTCTGGTGCTTCGCTTTCGGTCGCATCGTTCTGACATCCACTTCCTGCAAAGCCACATAGTCCGGATTCTCCTTTTTGATCACCTCCGCCAGTTCGTCCAGTGTAGCTAACTCACCGAAACGCAGATTGAAAGTCATCATTTTTATATTTGTCTGAGCTGATACAGACAGAGAAAGAAGCAGTGCTAATAATGAGATTACTTTTCTCATGGCAGATATTCAATTTGAATTTGCATACACTTCAGATCATCCGTCTCACCGACACGGTATTCCAGTGCACGGCGGTAGATGTATTTACCGGAAGTTACCACCACAGCCATTCTGTTTTTTGCCTCCACTTTACTCTGAATGCCATCCACATTTGCTTCCGGATTCTGATCTTTCACAGCTTTAACGAAAGGATCAAACAAAGATTCTTCAATCGTACCAATAAAAGCCAGTTCCGGTTTATTTCCTTCTTTCAGCACTGACGCAACAGCGGCTGCACAAGCAGATGCCTCTCCGGCAGTTCTGATATGAAAATAACTTACTGACAAATTTGCTCCATTAAATTCCCAGTTCAGCTGAGGCAAAGCTGCCAGCCCTTCAACAGGAATAAACGATGATGTACGTACCGGAGTGTGCAACATAAGCGCACCACCTGTCATTGTTTCATTCTCGCCCTGACTGATTTTAGAGAAAATACCTGTCAGCTGATTGCTTTTTCCGATTTTAGTCATCGGATTAAAAGGATTGGTCCAGCCGTAATTCACATTGAAATGATCAAGCAAAGCAATATCGAATTTCAATTTTTCAAGGCGAACCGAAACATCCATAGGCGAACGTCCGTGTTCAAAAAGCAATTCATCTGATAAAGAAGAAATCAGCGATACATTCACTACATTCTTATCCACTACAGGAGGCAGATATTCGCCTTCAGGTAATACATAAGGACCTTCCTCGTCGCTGCAGGCTACTAAAGAGAGTGACAATACACTTCCCCATATTATATTTCTGAATAAGCTCATCCCTGTTATTTATTTAAGGTTATTTTTACTACTATCGGATAGTGATCAGAAAGCGCTGCTTCAGTTACAATCCGGTATTCACTTCCGCTTACCGCACCCTTTGGAAAAGAGAACAGATAATCCAGTTTAGCTGTCGAAGAGCTGCTAAGACTTTTCCATGTCGGTGCATCACTGCAATGACGGTCAAATGTAGCCATACCCGTTACGATCTCTTGACCGTCAACCCCCACATTAAAGTCTCCGCAAACCAATAAAGGCATATCCTGCTTTGATGATGCAAAATCTTTCAATGCATTAATCTGCTGAACCCGAATGTCAGTTGTTGAGTTATCCAGGTGAATGGATCCTGTAATAAGCTTCTTCCCTGATGGGAGCTGAATCATACCCCATGTATATACACGCTGTTCTTTTGAACCGGTTGGTGCCGGCAAAAGAAGATTTCCGCATTCTACAATCGGATAGCGCGAAAGAATGGCATTGCCATACTCTCCGTTACGATAATTTATCGCCTTACCG
>JBOFDD010000292.1:0-2974 GCA_051646645.1 Bacteroidales bacterium
AATGAATTCCTTTTTACTGGTCAATCTGATTACCGGAACTTTATCATAATCCAAACCTTCAGGCACTTCTATTGTAGCATAGTCAGCAAACGAAGTTTTTAGCTTTTTACCCGAGGAGATTAGTGTTGCTTTTCCTATCGGAGAACGTAAACCTCTCAGCTCTATCTTACAATCTTTTGGTTCACGCATAAGATGCAGATACAAGTCGTTCTCTTTACTTGTTATGTAACCCCATGGATAATTATCATTAAATGGATTTCCCGAAGCTCCATAAACAGATTCAGAATTGACCTTCATCCAATCTCCGATAAACGAAAGAATCTCAACACTTGGAGCCGGCACAACACCGTCTTCTTTCGGTCCGATATTGATCATATAGTTAATGCTACGACTCACCGATTCTATCAGAGAAGACAATATTTCTTTCGGAGATTTCCAGTCATTATCCTGCTTTTTGTAACCCCACGTATGATTCATTGTAGCTACCATTTCCAGTTCAGTTGTAGCATTTGCACAAGGCATTTCATTATCACCAAGAGGTCCGTAATCCCCAAGATTATATCCGACACGTCCATTGATGATACAATCCGGCTGTAAATCGCGAACAACATCTACAAAGACCTGGCTTTGCTCTTTTGATAAATCAAATGGTGTATCGTACCACAACAGGTCAATCTTACCATAACGAGTCAGAATCTCTTTCATCTGAGGCAATGCTTTCCCATTAATATAGCGATCTAAATCTGGTTTAATTTCTGATTTAGGTTTTCCGTAATGCCCGTCATATTCGTTTTGCATAACAGCAGCATCCTCCTCTCTCCAGTCCTGTCTGTGAGAATAATAGATACCAATTTTGAGCCCTTGTTTACGACAAGCTTCGATCAACTCCTTCATAGGATCACCTTTATAAGGAGTACGTTCGATATCAAAATCAGAAACTTCACTTGGATAGAGACAGAATCCATCATGATGCTTCGATGTAAAAACTACGTATTTTGCACCTGCATTTTTGGCCATTTTCGCCCAGCTTTCCGGATTGTAGTTGCTAAGAGTGAAATTATCAGCTAATTTCTCATATTCAGAATTAGGCACTTTCGCAAAATTCTGAATCCATTCGCCAATCCCGTCAATTGGCTTTCCATCCCATTCTCCTGCAGCTACAGAGTAGAGTCCCCAGTGAATGAACATCCCGAAACGAGCATCAGTCCACCAGTCTGTTCTTTTATTTTCAGAAGCAAAAGCAGACTGCATGCTCAGGAGTAATACTAAAAGTGAGCAATAAAGTTTTTTCATAATTGGTTGTGTTCTGTGATTTATTTAAATTGTGACTGTATACCCCCTCTAATTAATATACAGTTATAAAGCAAAAAAGACGGTTTGCTTCAAAATATTGCAAACCGTCTTTTTATTTATCCGATATAAGTTTCCAAAAGCTCTGTCGGTTCTTCCGGGCTTATAGTTATATCTGCAACAGAAGCAGGTACTAATACAGACTCACCTTTTGATATAGTAACTTTAAATCCGTTTGCATCAGTAAGTACTGCTTTCCCCTTCATACAGATATAGATAACAAAACTATCTGAAGCGAGGTGATTTCTTTTGATCTCAGAAGTAATTGGCAGATAATTTGTAGTAAAATACGGAGATGTTACTATCTGATTTGCCGTATCATCCTGTTTCTCATATTCAGACAAATAAGAAGGATAAACCGTATAATCTAATGCATCCTTCGCTAATTCGGTATGAAGCTCACGTGCATTTCCATCTTTATCTCTGCGATCATAATCGTAGATACGATAAGTTATATTAGAAGTCTGCTGAATTTCAGCAATAAAGGAGCCAGCTCCAATCGCATGAATTCGTCCGGCAGGCAGATAAAATACCTGACCCTCTTTTGCTTCATAAGACTGAATAACATCCATAATGGTATTATTATTCACGCGACTCACATACTCAGCAGCATCTATTTGCTTTGAAAAGCCACAAAGAATTTTCGCATCCTTTTCGGCGTCCATTACATACCACATTTCTGTTTTCCCAAAGCTATTGTGTCTTTTCTTTGCCAGTTCATCGTCCGGGTGGACCTGAATAGAAAGATTGTCACGCGCATCAATAAATTTAATCAGCAGTGGAAACATCTCTCCAAAACGCGCGTAAACTTTCGTTCCTAAAAGTTCAGCTTTGTGTTCATGAATTAAATCCGCAAGATCCTTTCCTTTATCAGGACCATTCGAAACTACCGAAACATTTCCTTCTACCTGAGAAACTTCCCAGCTTTCACCGATATTTTTCTGATCTGTCTCAACATTTTTAAAAGAAGCAATCTTATCTCCACCCCATATCAGACTTTTAAGTATGGGCTCAAATTTCAAAGGATACATTAAATTTTGGTTTTAGTTTTAGTAAAGTTAAAAAAGAGAATAGCCGGAATACTTATAAAAAAAGTATCCCGGCTATTATTAAGTAATATTAAAAATTATCGAATGAAGATTATCTCTCCAGACAGACAATAAATTACCAAAGTTTCTCAGGATATTCTCCAGCTGCAATCAATGCATTGATTTTTGCAACAACAGCTTCACGGTCATCCGCATAAGTTACACCAAACCATTTAGATGGCGTATCCAGCACTTTTAGTTTAACTGTTTTATCCTGGATTAGTTTATTAACCATCAATGGAATAAAATATTCACCTTTCAGGTTATCTGTGTTATTTGTAAGGAATTCGATAAAATCTTTTTCCGAATAATCGAAATAATCAGGAGTGAATCCCCACATATTCATAGATACCGGTGTATTGTCAGAAATAGTAACAAATGTACCAGTCTCATCTTTATATTGAACTTTACCGTCGATACGCTCAATATGAGTTCTTTCTACAACTGTAGTAAGGTATCCTTCTTCGTCTGTTGCACTTACACCACGTGCAACTGCGCCACTTTCAGAAAGAGTATTGCCCACACGGTATCCGATC